>JBCCCJ010001438.1:0-1799 GCA_039033615.1 Bacteroidota bacterium | reverse complement strand
GACGTAAGGTATTCGTTATTGCTTAATTTCGGGCCGCAAGTTACAGTTGCCTTCCCTAAGAAACAAACCAGAATGAGTAAGTTAGGCAGAGTTTTTGTCCAGAAAGGGACCTCCAGGAGTTTTCCACAGAGCTCATGTGGAAAACATACTTTTCGACTGATAATGAAGGAGCTAAATTGTGGATAACCACCAAACACTCCTGGCCTCCTTTTCCTAGCAACTCTACCCTCTCCCCACTTCCTTCTGCTACTTCCTGCCAACTCCTCCCCTCCCCTATGACCATCTTCCGAAATCAGACCTATTTACAGAAGCATCGTTTTCTTCCCCGACAAATTGCTACGCCCCCGGCAGCAGATCTGGGGATGTTGGTGGTAATTCCAGCCCATAACGAACCCAGCCTTCTGCCTACATTGGAATCGCTGGAGCAGGTCGACAGTCCTCCCGTCGGGGTGGAAGTCATCGTGATGTTCAACGCGGGAGTCCATCACAATGTAGCGATTCACCATCAGAATGAACGGAGCCTTGAGGAAGCAAAACAATGGACCACGGAAGAGGAGCGACGATGGACCTATCATTTTCTGCTGAACAATGAATTGCCAAAAAAGCACGCTGGGGTAGGACTGGCAAGGAAAATCGGTTTAGATGAAGCCGTAGATCGCCTGGAGCAGGTAGAGCGGCCAGAGGGCTTGCTGGTTTGGTTGGATGCCGACAGCCTAGTGCAACCCAATTACCTCACAGCCATTTGGGAAGCCTTCCAACAACAACCGAAACGGGAAGCGGCCAGCCTGGATTTTGCCCATCCAGTAGCAGGAGAGGAACATCCAGCAGAAGTGTACGCAGGCATCATTCGGTACGAATTGTTCCTCCGCTACTACATCGAAGGCTTGCGTCTGGCGGGCTATCCCTATGCCTTTCACACCATTGGTTCGTCGATGGTGGTTCGCTCCTCCGCCTATCAAAAATACGGAGGCATGAATCGTCGCAAGGCCGGGGAAGACTTCTATTTCCTCCACAAATTCATTCCCCAGGGTCAGTTTGCCGAAACCCACACCACTACGGTGATCCCCTCGCCTCGTCCTTCTGATCGGGTACCTTTTGGGACAGGTAAGGCCATCGGAGATTGGTTGGCGGGGGAACAACTCGCCTATCCGACCTATGCCCTAGCGACCTTTCAGGAGCTGCGCACCTTTCTGAATCAGGTCCCCCAGTTGTACACCGAAGCCCCACGGGAGTTGCCCCCTGCCATTCGCGCCTACCTGAAAGCGGAGGGCTTTACTCAAAAACTAGCGGAGTTTCGCAAGCACGTTTCGTCTCAGGATGCTTTCGTCAAGCGTTTGTACCAATGGTTCGACGGCCTCAAAGTGCTGAAGTACGTGCATTTCGCGCGGGATCAGTTCTTTGGAGAAACAGAAGTGCTGACTGCTGCCCGGGCTTTATTGCAAGAGGTGGGGGAAGTGCCAGCGGAAGATCCGGTGAAATTATTGGAGCAGTATCGAGTAAGGCAGTCGAGGTAAGTCCGAATGGCATTCGGTCAGGAGCTTCTGGCGAGTTACAAACTCTGGCATTCAAGCCTCACGCGTTGCAAACGCGCGAGAGGGGGTACCCTTTCCCGCACCGCCCCGTTTTCCCTCTCGAAGGAAAACGACCCGCTTGTCGTTGATCATACTCCTAGACAAAATGGCGAATCGTGATTATTTGCGTAGCCTTCACCACAAAGGCGGGTTGGCCATCCCGATCCGAATCGGGAAGGTGTTGGGGCGGCTTGTGGCGTTGCATGGGGCTTCGGCGGTTTTTTGCAT
>JBCCCJ010001437.1:0-1806 GCA_039033615.1 Bacteroidota bacterium | reverse complement strand
GGGAAAAAAGGAATAAACTTTTCCTGTGTGAGGAGAAGACATTCGGGCCGTTGCCTAAGTTAGGTGATGCAAATATGCAACGTAGCCAACTCCCAAAATGTTTTTCGGCATCCTCTTCATTCCCCAGGATGATGTCGCAACCGGCTACCAATTCAGGCATGATGTCCCGAGGAGATTTGCCGTATGTCCAGAGCTTCTTCCGGTAGTTGAGGTCGGTAGAGACGGTTACGCCCAACCGATTGGCGGTTTGGATGGCTTCCAGACAAGCATCTGCAGCTCCCTGCGAAAGGGCTGGGGTAATGCCCGTCCAATGAAACCAGCCTGCGTCCTGAAAGACCGTTTCCCAATCTATCATGCCTTTTTCGATGGTGGACATGCTGGAATAAGCCCGGTCATACACCACTTTGCTGCCCCGACTTACCGCTCCGGTTTCCAGAAAGTAAATCCCCAAGCGATCTCCTCCGCGGACCATTTGCTGGGTGCCAACGCCACGCTTGCGCATTTCCATGAGCGCACAGTCGCCGATGTCGTTATCAGGAATCCGCGAGACGAACTCCACGTCCATCCCGTAGTTGGCGAGGGAAACGGCAACGTTGCTTTCCCCTCCTCCATAAATCACCTCAAAAGAGCTGGCTTGAGAAAATCTTCGCCATCCAGGCGGGCTGAGGCGAAGCATGATTTCACCGAAAGTGATGATTTTTTTCATAACAAAAGATCCTATTTCCCCCACCGGTCAGAAGTTTCTCCTACCGTTTTTCCCGTGGGGAATCAATGAATGAATAGTATAGAGGCTATGGGAGCGCTTCTTCTTAGGAAAAGGCCAAACCACCATTGATATCAATGTTGCTGCCAGTGATAAAGGTAGATTCGTTCGAGGCTAAGTAGGCCGTGAGATCTGCCACCTCTGCGGCACTTCCTTCCCGACGAAGAGGAGTTTTATTCGCCACCATCTCCCGAACAGAATCAGGGGTGAAGGTGTCATGAAAGAGGGTTCCGATCAAACCGGGGCACAAAGCATTGACCCGAATTCCCTGGGGTCCCAATTCTTTGGCCATGCCCCGCGTAAACGTCATGATCGCTCCTTTGGAAGCAGCATAGGCCGAGGCACCTCCGCCTCCCCCATCTCTCCCTGCCTGCGAAGCCAGGTTGATGATGGAGCCACCGGCTGGCATATGTTCGACCACCACTTTGTGCATCATAAAGGTGGACGTAACGTTCAAGGTCATCAGGTATTCCCAAAACTCCACATCCATTTCGGACAGTTTTTTCCGAGCGACTAGCCCCCCAGCATTGTTGACCAGGACATGAATGTCTTTCCCAAAAGCTGCCTGGGTTTCCTGAACCAGCCGAACGCAGTCCTCCCATTTGGTCATGTCCGCTTGGATTGCGACAGCGGTCCCTCCCTTGCTGCGGATCAAGTCTAGCGTTGTGGTGGCGTTGGCTTCATTCTGGTGATAATTGACCACGACCTTGGCGCCCGATTCTGCCAATTTGATAGAAATCGCGCGGCCTATGTCCCGGGCTCCCCCGGTTACGATTGCAGTTTTTCCCGTTAGGTCCATGATGTGTTGGATGATTCGTCTGGTTTGTATGGAAAGAAGAAGTTCACTTCCCGGGAGGAAGGAAAAGATTTGGTAAGAAAAATAGCGACCCGACGCCCTTAGGGAGACTTGAAAAATAACTTCCTCTTTTCGCGTAGATATTTCTTTCCAGATCAAGGAAGAAAAACCGAGTTTGGCGGGCCAAATGAGGCTTTTTTTGACGAAGAGATGGGAAGAAAGAACGAGTGAAAAGGTCCAAGTTATT
>JBCCCJ010001436.1:0-1808 GCA_039033615.1 Bacteroidota bacterium | reverse complement strand
TTTCACCCCAGCGCCTCCGGGAGAATGCTGGATCTGGGGCTTGTCCTATACGGGAACCGTTACGGCTCAGGTCGGCGACAATGCCACCATGGTAGATTTGTCTGATGGCTGCTTTGATTTGTCTGACAATTTCGTGGTCATCTTCCGCGATTCTGTAGATGGAGGCATGGTAGCTGAAGTTGGAGGAGTTGACACCGTCAACGTATGTTTGGCTGACACCACTTCTGGTTCTGGCATCGTTCGTTTTGAGAGCAGTGCCGCTGCCGGCCCCAACTTTGCTTATGTCGTTACCGACACCGAGGGAGTAATCCTTGGGCTGCCACCGGGGAACAGCGTTGATTTTGCGCCTGCTGGAGTAGGCGAATGCTGGGTGTGGGGCTTGTCCTACTCTGGCGAAGTAACGGCGCAAGTCGGAGATACCGCCACCGCAGTCAGTTTGACCACGGGTTGCTACGACCTTTCCGATGAGTTTGTGGTCGTATTCCGAGACAGCATGGGACCGGGTTGTGTGACCAGCATTGCCGATGAGTTGAGCCTGGAAGATTTCCGCCTAGCACCGAATCCTGCAACGGATCAGGTATCTATCAGCTTCTGGCAAGCCGAGGCTTTAAACCAAGCAACGGTAGTTACCCTCTACAACCTCGCTGGACAGCAACTGCAAGTACAACGCCTCTCCCTGTTTGGACAAGGCACCCAAGAATTCCAGCTTTCGGTCGCTGATTTGTCCCAAGGCATGTACCTCCTGCAGATTCAGCAAGGCACTCGTCAAATGACCACTCGCCTGCTGAAGCAATAGATCGTACGCTTCCGATAAGATTCGTTCTGTTTTTACTATGTTGCAAAAGAGGCCGCTTCCCTAGAGGGGGCGGCCTGCTTTTTTCAGGGAGCAGCGATTCCCGATTCACGGGATTTCATTTCGTTCAACACGATTCAAGGATCGGCCCCAAGACCATCTGTCCATACCACTGGACAAAGGTCCAAATGATAGCTTTCCAGAAACAAATCCCGCTTCCCGCAGTGAAACGATCCCGTCTCTCTACTCCGTAATCTGCACCAACATCGGCCCGGTAATGTATCGACTCCATACAGCGCCGCCTTCTCCAGTAGCTTGCCCCAGTTCTTGATTGGTCCAGCGTTCGATGAAGACCCGAGCTTCACCGATACCGAGTTCCGTCAGCTTATTTTGGGCAAGAACGATGGCATTCGCACCTTGATCGGTGGTCGTGAAAATCTGGGCATCGCCTTCGTTGATGCCATTGATGGTGACGATCACGCTTTCGTCCTCGCCCACCGGATCGCCCAACCATTCGAGGGAAAAAGCTTCTCCCTGCGAGATGGAATCCAGGGCAGTCGGAAGGGAAATCGCGCTGGAAAGGGAGACGGCATTTTCAAAAGTGCTGTTGTCGAGATCGGTATAGGAAAAGGTGCCACCAGCCAATTCGCCAGCAAAGTCTTTTTCAAAGTAGCCAAACAAAGGCTTGTAGGTCAGGAGATCGCCATCGAGGGTCACCACTGCTGGATCAGTCAGGTCCAGAATGGTTCCAGTAGCTCCGCCAAAACGGAAGGTCGCCCGCGCAAAGGTTTTGTCCTGATCGGCATCATTCACCAGGCGATATTCCGTAAAGATGCTGTCTTGATTGACGTTTTCAGATACGTCTCGGGCGCAGGAGAAGACAATCAGTGCCAGGACTAGGCAGGTACTCCAACATTTGATGGATTGGGTCATGATGTTCGGGTTGAATGAAACAGAGGTTGATGTTCTGCTCCTTTGACCCCGAAAGGATCCCAGGGTTTAATTCAGGAAAAAC
>JBCCCJ010001435.1:0-1813 GCA_039033615.1 Bacteroidota bacterium | reverse complement strand
TGCGGTTTGGTAGAAAAGAAAGGGGTAAACAGCTTACGCGCCGCCTCGGGGGGAATGCCATTGCCATTGTCGGCAATGATGATCCGGAGGGGTTTGACCGTGGTCGTGATACGCACTTTGCCATAAGCCTCAATAGAATCGAGGGCATTTTTGATGATATTGACCCAGACTTGTTCCATCTGAGCAATATCCAGTTGGACCATCAAAGGGGCTTCATGCAGATCGAGATCAAATTGTATTTCCCGTTGAGCGGCCTGTTGGCGAAACAGATTCGCAACATTCTGCAGGGCGGAATTGAGATCTACCCTTTCTTGTTTCGGTTCAGGTAAACGAATCACGTCTGCGAAGTTGCGCATGAACTGGTTCAGGCGATTGTTGCGGTCGATGGCTATGTCCAGCACCGAAATAATCTGTTCGCTATCCGCCCTTTGTTGTTCTTCTTCGATTTCCCTGACCGAATGCAGAATAGAGTTAATCGCACCAATCGAATTATTGACTTCATGTGCCATCATCCGGATGACCTTTCCATAGGCACGCTTTTCTGTCGCCAGCAGTTCTTTGGACAATTCTTCTATCAGGAGAAACTTACGATGAAACCCCCGGTGCAGGAATTGGGCGAGCTGGCATTTGTACTGACGCAATCCATGTAAAGACACGATTTGGGACTCACCGAGTTTCAGTTCACCTATTTCCTCAATAAATGCATGGCCAACCTCCTGTAGCGGTTGTTGTAAGTGTGCATCTGATAAATCCAGCAATTGTCTGGCAGCTGGATTGATGTAGGTGATGAAATCGTCGTAGTCAAGCAAAATGATACCGGAAGGAGAGGCTTCAATAAGCTTTTCAAGGAAAAAATGTTGTTCCTGCAATTGGATTCTTTCCTCCCGGATCTGGTGCATCATTCCATTATAGGCTGAGGCAAGATTTTTCATTTCCTTCCCCTTCCCTTCCGGCAATTGATGGTAAAATTCTTTGTCTAAAATGGCATCGGTGCCCTGCATGATGCGGTCAAGGGGCTGTTGAAAGGAGCGGAAAAGTCGCCATCCCAAATAGAGTGAAAGAGCAAGCAGGGCCTCCACCCCAAGCAATAAATACTTTTTGTCCTCCATCAGCTTGTACAGCAGCACATAACACAGCACCAGAATGATCCCATGCAGAAACAAAGTATAAAGCCAAAAGCGAAGCTTAAGCGTCATAAGGAATGTTGTATTTGGCCAGGCGACGATAGAGAGCAGAACGTGTGATTCCCAGAGAGGCAGCCGCCTGGCTGACTTTATTTTGGTGATACGCCATGGCTTTGCGCACCATTTGTTCGTCCATCTCATCCAGCGTCATCTCCCCTACCCCAGGTAAACCTACTTGCTGGCTATCGCTAGCAGTTCTGGTAAAAAAGCGTTCAAAATCCTGCCGCTCCAATTTATCAGATAAACTCATCAAAGCTGTTCTTTCTACCAGGTTTTTCAGTTGGCGGATATTGCCGGGAAAGCGCTGAGCTTCCAGCCAGTTGAGGGCGTGCTTGCTCACCCGTAGCTCCGGACGATCATACAACATCCGAAGCTTGTCCACGAAGGCCTGTACCAGAATCGGGATATCACTTTTGCGTTCATGTAAAGCCGGAAGCTTGAGACTGATCAGATTGATCCGATAAAACAAATCTTCCCGAAAGGTAGCAGCTTGCACCATGGCATCGAGATTTTTGTTGGTGGCACTGATCACGCGGACATCGACTTTGGTCGGCGTACTACTCCCCAGCACTTCAAAGGTTTTCTCCTGTAACACCCGCAAAAGTTTTACCTGAGAAGCCATGTCCAGG
>JBCCCJ010001434.1:0-1815 GCA_039033615.1 Bacteroidota bacterium | reverse complement strand
GGGGCGGCTTGTGGCGTTGCATGGGGCTTCGGCGGTTTTTTGCATACTTTTTTGCTGACAAAAAAGTATGGCCCGCGGCAGGCGACACCAAGTTTGGATGAAAGAAGTGGAAAAGGTATTCAGAAAATGTCTAGGAGTATGGTCCAAGTTATTTTTTGAGTCTCACTAAATATCCTGGAAAAGAGAATCCTTACCAAAAGAAAAGCCGGAAGTTGATCATTCAACTTCCGGCTTCTTTCTGTATCAAGTAGTAGTTTATGCTACTGGGAATACACTTGCTTTGGTAATTTTTGCTTCGAAGTCAGCGCGGAAGCGCTTGATGGTATTTCGAACCGGCCAAGCGGCAGCATCTGCTAGGGCACATACGGTACGACCTTCCATGTTGTCACACAGTTCCAACAAAGTGTCGAGGTCTCTCATCTCGCCATGACCCGCGTCAATCTTTTTCAACATCTTCACAAACCAGCCAGTGCCTTCCCGACAAGGAGTACACTGCCCACAAGATTCGTGGTCGTAGAAATACGCGATGCGGATCAGGAACTTGACGATGTCGGTATCCTCATCGAGGATACACATGCCACCTGTCCCCACAAAGGTACCGACAGTTCGGAGCGAATCAGCATCCATGGTGATGCCTTCGATCATTTCAGCCGTCAAAATCGGGACAGAAGATCCTCCAGGTACGACTGCCTTCAACTTTTTGCCGTTGCGAATCCCGCCAGCGACTTTGTAGATCAAATCGGAGATCAACATCCCAGAAGGATATTCATACATCCCCGGACGTTTCACATGACCAGCGATGCCATACAACATCGGACCAGGAAAAGTCGGTGCACCAATGCCGAGGTACCAGTCGGCACTGTTCCGAATCACGTGCGGGACGTGACCGAGGGTTTCTACATTGTTAATGGTAGTAGGTTTTCCCCAGAGACCGTATTGGGCGGGGAAAGGCGGCTTGGAACGCGGATATGGGCGTTTTCCCTCCAACGACTCCATCAGGGAAGTCTCTTCTCCACAAATGTAAGCGCCAGCACCTTTGTGGACATAGACATCAATGTTGTGTCCACTGCCCATGATGTTTTTGCCTGCATAGCCTTTGGCATAGGCCTCATCGACCGCCGCCTGAACCATGTCAATCCAATCCGCATATTCTCCTCTGATGTAGATGTAGGCAGCATCCATCTCCATGGCATAGCAGGCGATGATGGCTCCCTCAATCATGGTATGAGGATTATATTCAAAAATTCGGCGGTCTTTGTGCGTACCTGGCTCAGACTCATCCCCATTACATGCGAGATAGCGCGGAATACCCTCTTGCTTGGGAGGCATGAAAGACCATTTCAAGCCAGCGTTGAATCCTGCTCCGCCTCGTCCCCTGATATTGGCCTTTTTGACTTCATCTACCACAGCTTTCCGGGACCATTTTTCTTCGGTCAACACGGTGCGCAAAGCTTCGTAGCCATGCCCTTCTTTTTCGTACACCTCAATTTTGTGGAAATTGGGGATATCGGGTAGGATGATTTTCTGGTAATTTCTCCAGTCCATAAAACGGCCAAATAAGGTTGGTACAACTTCCGCGAAAGTTAGCGATTTTTTACCATAGAACAACTCGCCACCGGAGATAATGTTCGGCTGAAGATATGAAAAACCCTCCTCTGAGGGCACCGAACAAACAAAACGAATCATTTGTGGATGCCCTCCAGGGAGGGTTGTAACGAAAAGCCTGAGGATCAGTTATTGACTTCCAACAGACTCTTCAAATTATTCAGGGAACGGCTCATCACGCTGGCAACTCTGGGACGTAAGAAAATTTCG
>JBCCCJ010001433.1:0-1816 GCA_039033615.1 Bacteroidota bacterium | reverse complement strand
GCCAAACTCGGGCGGGGCGCTACCTTCTTGATCACCTTACCTCTCTCCATCGAAATCCCCCCTCTCCAATCATGAATATTCAGGTAGCGATGGCAGATGATCACCTGCCCATCCTAGTGGGGATTCATGGCTTATTGAAAAACGCCACAGATATTCAATTGGTTATACAAGCCCAAAGTGGTCAGGAACTCTTAGATGAGTTGGAAAAGAGAGCCATAGATGTGATCCTTTTGGACATCAGTATGCCCCACATGTCTGGTCTAGAAGTACTTGATCATCTAGCGAAGAAGCATCCTACAATCAAGCCCATTATGCTCACTATGGAAGGGAACTATGAAGCCATCCAACAAGCCATGGCCAAAGGTGCCTATGGCTATCTAATGAAAAATGTGAGTGAATCAGAACTATTGGGAGCAATTCGAAAGGTGGCACGCGGGGATCGATATGTATCAGCAGAAGCGACGAAAATTCTCATCAATGAGATGGGAAAAATCCCCGTTCCCACCTCCGAAACGGAATTTTCCCTTACCCCCGCCCAAAAACAAATCATGCAATTGATCATTGAGGGGATGGAGAATGAAGAGATTAGCCAGCAATTAGGTACTGCCATTGATACTGTCAAGACCCACCGAAGAAACATGCTGCGGAAAGCTCGGCAAAGGGCAAATATCAAAAATATGAATGCCTTGATTGCCTATGTGGTCAAGCGGGGACTGATATAACCTCCCCCCTTTTCCGTACCTTCGCCGACGATGGAATCTCCTGCTTCTCCCCTCAATTCTGATGCGATCCTTTCTCCCGAGCATGATCCTTTGGGTCAGGCAGCACTGGCTTATTGGCGGGAGAAAACGGAGGTAGATATTCAGGTCCATTCTGACGTAGGCATCGAAGATGTGCTGCCGGTCAAGTGGTTGTTCCGATCACATGAGCAGATGCCCGATTGGGAACAGCAAGCCCTTACGCATTGTCAGGGGAAGGTGCTGGACATCGGAGCAGGGGTCGGAAGTCATAGCCTTTACTTGCAGGAGCAGGGGCATGAAGTATGCGCCCTCGACATTTCTCCTGGTGCTGTTGCGGTGATGCAGGATCGGGGCGTGAAACGCACCCTGCTCCAGGATCTTTGGGCCTTTCCCCCTGAGCCATTTGACACGCTTTTATTGATGATGAATGGCATTGGCTTCGTGGGGAACCTGCTTGGGTTGAATCGCTTCTTACAACAAGCAAAACAATGGTTGGCGCCTGGTGGCCAAATCCTGTTGGATTCCTCCGATGTGCGCTATTTCTATGAGCAGGATGGGGAATACTTCCTCCCAGAAGACCAATATTACGGCATCATTCAGTACCGAATGCACTGGAAAGACTGCTACGGCCCCTGCTTCGATTGGCTGTACATTGAGCCCCAGCGATTGCAAAAACATGCAAAAATGTTTGGATATCAGTACAACTTACTTGCAACTGGTCCACATTTTGAGTATCTCGCTCAGCTCAGTCTTTAACAATAAATTCGGAAAATTCAAAACCCAATCCCGTACAAAAGAGTATATCAGTAAAGTCCCCACTCTGGGCTGTTCAAAAGAGATGTGTACCGTGTACACGGGATTAGATTGACCTATGAATATGAAAATAGAAGAAACCATCCTCATTTCCTCTCCGGCTTCTAAAGTTTTTCACTTCCTCAGCAATTTCAGAAGCCACAAGAAATTTTTTGAAATCCTCAAAGACTCCAAGCAGTTGACCAAAGGAAAACTGGGAGAAGGGACGGAGTTGTTTTCCAAGCAGGTGTTTCTCGGACGCAAAATCGAGACGAATAGCAAGG
>JBCCCJ010001432.1:0-1818 GCA_039033615.1 Bacteroidota bacterium | reverse complement strand
GTATGGCACCACATCTTCACGGGCAGGATAGCTTGTGATGATGGTCAACAAATAGTCTGGCTGAAAAGACTCAATGATGAGGCTCAAATCTTTCACGGGGAGACTTTGTCCCAGGTAGATCGCTTTGTTGTGGCGGGATTTGATGATGTAGGCGGCAAACAAAAGGGTCAATTCATGCAATTCTCCCTCAGGAAGAAACAGCACGTATTTCTGCGCCCGAGGATTGTCTGGTCCTATCTGCCCATCTATCGCAACGATGAGTTTCTGACGGATCAGGTTGGAGATGAAGTGCTCGTGAGAAGGATTGATGTTGCCCGTCTGCCACAGAATGCCGATTTGCTTCAGGAATGGATAGACAATGCTGAGCATCGTCTGCTCAAATCCAAATTGCAGCGTATTCGTCGAAATGATTTTTTCGAAGCGGTTCTCGTCTAGGTTCACCATAGCGATCACCAAGGCATTGACCTGATTGGGAAATTCCAGATTAGAATCTGAAATTTTCATCACCATGTCATTGATCTCCTGCACATCCATCTTGGATATTTTGGAGATTTTGTGCCCATTCCGATTGAGGAAGGAAATATTGAGAATCAGTTTCAAGTCAGCGTCATTGTAGTACCGAATGTTGGTAGCCGTACGCTTAGGTTGAATGATCCCATACCGCTGCTCCCACACCCGTAGGGTATGCGCTTTGATACCTGATAACTGCTCTAAATCTCTGATGGAATACCTGCCCACAATCTTAGTCTTTAGCGGTTCAATTATAGAAAAAAGTCTATACAATACCGTTCTTGTTATGGACAACCTCCTATATTTCAATTTGTTTGGAAAATATTCCAAAAATTCTCTGTACCCGTTTTCTCTGCTTTTCGTATATGTGACCGATCCAAAAAATCCGGTCCAATCATCTCTGGCTTATCACTTTGGGAATCAAGTTCGATTCCGTATTATTGATCGTTTTACTTCCTAATCCCAATCACCCCAATGACAAGCTTCTATCGCCTGATGATTGCGACCCTGATCCTGGGTTTTCTGAGTAGTTGTGCTTCCGAGCCTGCCGCCACTCAATCTTCGCCTTCCTCAGAGCCCCTTTCTTCTACTCCGTCTGCCCCTTCTCCAGAAGAAGAAATTTCTACCCTCCTCTTCGCCTACTACGAGGACATTGCCAACGAACAACTCGACCCCCAGCGATATTTTGCTCCTACTCTGGATCAATTCTTTTCCTCGCAGTCCATTTCCAGAGAAGAAGTAGCCAAGAGCATTCGATCTGGCTTCGAACAAATCGAGAGCAGGGAGATCAAGCTCGATCCCAGTAGCCTGGAGATTAGCCAGCAAGGCAATCAATACGTTGCTGAGTTTTCTGGCACTTCGCTTGTGATGCGAACCGGACAAGGCCGGAGTTTGGAGGAACCTTTCAGCAATCGCGTTACCTTCAATGGGGATTTACAGATTGTCGGATTTGAAAGTCTTGCTTCTGCATCCAAAAGTCGGAGCATCGCCCCAGATCAACGCACGAGTGCGGGCCCTTCAGAAGTGTATGCACAATTGATTCAGGGGTTCCGAAGTGGAGATATGGCTGCTATTGCCCCTCATATTCATCCGAATCAAGGATTTTACCTGATGACTCAACCCGGAGCAGTCGCGGTGCCTTACAAACTCTCCCAAGCGGAAGAGATGCTTTCCCAGGCTCCCTGGTTTCGGGATGGCTTGACCAAACTGCGCCCGGCGCCAGAAGACGCTCCTTTGCCAGAATTTGACTGTGGAGATTTCTTTTCAAAAGAAGGCATTCGAGCTGTTACTTTTCAGCTGATGGCCAAT
>JBCCCJ010001431.1:0-1820 GCA_039033615.1 Bacteroidota bacterium | reverse complement strand
TTTCAGCACAATGTTCAGCACCCCAGCAGTTCCTTCGGCTTCATAGCGAGCGGAAGGATTGGTGATGATTTCGACCTTTTCGATCATATTGGCCGACATCTGCTTCAGTGCATCTGCCGGGTTGATGTTGGCGAAACCAGAGGGCTTGCCGTTGATCAGAATGCGTACACCGGAATTTCCCCGAACGGCTACATTGCCATCAATGTCCACCGTTACAGAAGGAATGTTGTCCAGCAAATCCGCAGCATTGCCTCCATTATTCGCCAGATCTTGCCCCACGTTGAACACTCGCTTGTCCAAGGCAAACTCCATTCGGCTTTTCTCCGCCTGAATCTCTACTTCGTCCAGGGTGGTGGCTTTTACCTCTAGGCGAATCGTCTTTAGGTTGACAAAGGGATGCATCTCGTCGACTTTCCCTGCCGATATGAATCGTTTTTCAAAACCCAGAAAGGTAGCCGCAATCAGGTATTCTCCTCCTTTGGCTTCCAATTCAAAGAATCCTTTTTCATCAGTCGTGGTGCCTCCTACCACCGCGGAGTCCTGGGCTTGCAGCAAGGCGACGGTCGCGTACTGGAGGGGCACATCATTGGCACCGTCAAATATTTTTCCAACGATGCTGTAGGTCGTGGTAGATCTTCCACGCTGAGCCAGCAAAACGGAAGAGCAGACAGAAAGCAGCAGGAACAGAAGAAGAGGAGACTTGAGATTCATCGGGCGACTTTTCATGACAGTAAAGGTAAGGGGCGACTTTGAGTACAATTGGTAGCAATTTTGAAGGAAATCTGAAGGAGAAAGAAAAAGAAACCTTTTTGCTCAAAAGGCAGGCGTTTTCGCAAGAAAAGCAGAAGCCAGTCCCAAGGGAACCGGCTTCACATTGCATCCATACAAGCAGAACTAATTCATCGGACTGGGGTAGGCTTCCCCCCCAGGCGGACAATTGGATAAGGATAGGTCGTTCCCAGATGTACCCCGTGTCGGGACAGTTCGGAGCGGTTGGCGCTACCGGGATCAAACAGCAGTTGAGGCGGCAATTCCGCCAATTCTGGCACCCACAATTTCAGGTATTCTCCCTGAGCGTCATATCGTTTGGCCTGAGATAAGGTATTGAAGTAGCGGTTTTCTCGCGGATCATTCCCTACTCCGGCTACGTAATTCCAGTTGCCCCAATTGCTGCAAACGTCATAATCAAGCAGTTGAGATTCGAAGTAGGCCGCTCCCCAACGCCAATCTATTTTCAAATCATGTACCAAAAAGCTCGCCACATTCTGACGGCCACGGTTGGACATGAATCCGGTGGTTTTCAGCTCCCGCATATTGGCGTCGATGAAAGGAAATCCGGTGTTGCCCTCCCTCCAAGCTTCAAAATCAGCTTCCCGATTTTGGTAAGAGCGACTACTCCCTTTCAAGCCGCCAGGCAAGAAGAGTTGGTTTCCGTGTTTTTTGGCGATGAAACGAAAAAAATCCCGCCAGATCAGTTCAAAGATCAGCCAATAGGTAGAAGAATTTTTCTTGCGCTCCTTCTCGTACGCTTTCACCTGTTGGTAGATGAAACGGGGCGAGATACATCCCAGGCTCAACCAAGCGGAGAACTTGGAGGAGTAATCGGCTCCGATCAAGCCGTTGCGGGTTTCTTTGTAGGTGCGCAGCAAATCCTGCTTCCAGAAATATTGATGGAGACGCTCTTTGGCAGCGCTCTCCCCCCCTTGAAAAGGCAAAACTGATCGCTGATCAATGCTTTCAGAAAGGGGAGTGCTTACCTGTATTTCCGGTGCCTGAATGGCAGGGGTAGGAATGTGGTCTGGTGTTGGCAGGACCTCCCG
>JBCCCJ010001430.1:0-1823 GCA_039033615.1 Bacteroidota bacterium | reverse complement strand
CTTCCCGAACCGGATACTATGCTGGCTATTCTTTTGCCATTCCAGCCACCATCGCCCGCAAGGTCATGGAGGATTTATTGGCGTTTGGAGAAGTGCGCAGGGGATTCCTTGGGGTATCCATTCAACCAGTAGACGCTCGTTTAGCCGAAGAATACAACCTCAACGTGCTCAAAGGGGCCTATGTCAGTGGGGTCAACGAATCTTTGGGAGCAGCAGAGGCCGGGATAGAAACCGGAGACGTCATCGTTTCTGTCAATGGGCAGGAAGTCAACAGTTCTTCTGAGTTGCAAGAGCAAGTCAGCCGCTATCGTCCCGGAGATCAGATCAAAGTACTCGCCTTCCGGGGAGAGAAAGAAGTTGAATTCATGGTTTCGTTGAAACCCATGGCCAACAGCCGATTTACCTCTTCCCGAGAAGTGATTCCCGAACAACCAGCTACCTTCGAATACAAAGGAAGCAGTTTCCGGCAGCTAGCAGGGGAAGAATACGGCGAACTTGACGTGGATTTTGGCATCATGGTAGATGTCGCTGGTGCTCAACTGAGCAAAGGAGGGATTCAGGAAGGTTTTGTCATCACGGAGGTAGACGGGCAATCCATCAAAGATTTGACAGAATTGGAAGATGCGTTGCAAGCTTCAGGCGAATACATCACCATCAAAGGCTTGTACAGCAAAGGCATGATCGCTTCCTACAGCTTTAGCTGGTAAGCGAATCATATGCAAGATACCCTGCCCCCGAACTCATAGGAGTTTGGGGGCTTTGCTTTTTGGGAGAATAGCCATGACCTTACAGGTGTACTGGGGAAGAACAATTCAGCAGCAGATGCGTCTTACATAACGATTGGAAAAATCTCTCCATTCATCTCATTATTTTCTCCTCGCATTCCCTTTTCCTATGATCGCACTCAGTGTCAACCTGAATAAAGTCGCCCTCATTCGCAATTCTCGTGGAGCCAATACGCCTAACCTCCTACAAGTAGCTCAGGATTGCATCCGTTTTGGAGCTGACGGCATCACCCTGCACCCGCGCCCGGATGAGCGCCATGCCCGTCGTTCGGATATTTACGAGCTAGCTCCAGCGCTGGCAGTGGAATTCAATGTGGAGGGCTATCCTTCCGAAGCGTTTTTACAGATGGTTGAGGAAACCAAACCTGCCCAATGCACCTTGGTTCCTGATCCGCCAGGTGCATTGACCTCTACTGCGGGATGGAATACCCCGAAGCACAAGCATTTTTTGTTGGAGGTAATTCTCCGAGTTCAGGCAGCCGGCGTCCGAAGTTCTATTTTCATCGGTACGGATCTGGATGAAATTGGGGTAGCCAAAGAGATTGGTACCGATCGGATCGAGTTGTACACCGAACCCTATGCTTCACAATTCCCAGAGGATGCCGAAGCTGCGGTGGCCCCTTTTGCCAGAGCTGCAGCCTTTGCTGCGGAAATTGGGCTAGGAGTCAATGCCGGGCACGACCTGAATCTGGACAACCTGCCCCTCTTTGCTGAGCGCCTGCCCTCCCTTCAAGAAGTGTCAATCGGACATGCGTTGGTGAGTGATGCCTTATACCTGGGTCTGGAAGAAACCATTCGAAAGTATCAGCTCGCATTGGGGAAATGAGTCCCTGAGCCTGGAATTCCATTTCAAAAATCTTTGACAGAATATCTTCTTTAGCATACTTCGAGCTCTCAAAAACGCTTCAATCCACGGCATACCTCTCACCTCCTTTTGGTTCTTTTCCTGATGTCTCACGGTCATTTACTTACCTATTTTGTGTTAATAGGTTGAAAGTGAGTGGATTGTGAACTTTTGGATACCGTTTTTTTGTTGAG
>JBCCCJ010001429.1:0-1829 GCA_039033615.1 Bacteroidota bacterium | reverse complement strand
TCGGGATTGTCTTTGTCTGCCAAAAAACGAGTCCACTGATTGCGCGCTGGGTTCAATCTATTCAAGCCCTGTTCCGTACCGACCCATAATTGGCCATGTTGATCCTCTAATAAGGAGAGAACTTCATTGTTGCTGAGGCTATTGGTATTTGTGGAGTCATGAAAAAACCGGGTGACTTGGTACGTCTGGGGATGGATGCGATTCAGCCCCCCGCCAGAAGTTCCTGCCCAGATGTATCCCTCCTGGTCAACCAATAAGGCCCGAATGTGATTGTGGCTCAGGCTGCTAGCATCCTGCGGATCATGTAAAAATTCCCGCCATTGAATCCCGTCAAACCGATATAATCCGTTTCCGGTGGCAGCCCAGATGAATCCTTCCAGGTCTTGGCATACCTGATGTACCATCGGATTGCCCAAGCCAGAAGCAAGGTCTAGTTTTCCAAATCGCAGGTCCTGATGCTGTGCTGACAGGCTAGCCAGCACCAACATCCACCCTCCGAGTATCCAAAATATTCGCTTGTCCATATAGATCTTTTCCTCTGGCAACGAAAATGAACAAGACCTCCGAGCTTTGGCAATCGCTTTGGAGTAGTTTCTTTCCAGGTAAGATTTTGATAAAAAATATTCCCAACTTCAGAAGAAGAAGTTGGGAATGAGAATGGAGTCACATATGTCGAGCAGGATCAGCCCATTTGGCTGCCGATCTTTTCTAGGAGAGCCTTAGTCGCACGGATGCCAGCGTATTCATCCAATTACCGCCCTTCATATTCTACTCCAATGTAGCCAGAATAGCCTGCTTCTTTCACGATTTGTAGCATTTTGCCATAATCGGTTTGGGTTTCCTCTCCCGTTTCATTGAAGACGTGGCTTTTGGCACTGACTCCCTTGGCATACGGCATCAGGTCGATCACCCCTTGGTAGCGATCATACTCCTGCTTACAGGTGTAATCTTCGCCTCGCTCAATACAGAAGTTCCCAAAGTCAGGCAGGGTTCCGCAATTGTCCATCCCCACGCCTGCCATGACAGAAGCCAACCAACTTCCGTCGGAAGAATACCCGCCGTGGTTTTCGACAATGACATTGAGCCCAAACTGAGCCGCAAATTCACTCAGGCGACCCAGCCCGTCGATGGCGGCGGCTTTTACCTCTTCGGCAGTTCCTTTCCCCGCAGCATTGACCCGAATGGAATGGCACCCCAGGGTTTTGGCGGCTTCTACCCATTTGTAATGGTTTTCTACGGCGGTGGTACGTTCTGCATCGTCCAGATCTCCGAGGTTTCCTTCGCCATCACACATGATGAGGACATTGGTTACGCCATGATCGGCGGCGCGCTGGTTCATTTCTGCGAGGTAGGCAGCGTCGGTCGCTTTGTCTTTGAAAAACTGGTTGACATACTCTACCGCACTTATTCCGAACTCGGTTTTGGCCACTGTTGCGAAGTCGAGGTTGTCGATCTCTTTGGCGAATAAGGCGTTATGCAGCGACCATTGGGCCAGGGAAATTTCGAAAAACATCCCCGCAGGAGCAGCACTTGCCTCAGTTGTTTCTTCAGCTGCGGTGGTGGTTTGATTCCCACTGCTGCAACTGTTGAGCAGCCAGGGAGCAAGCAAGAGGCCAGAGCCGGCCAGGGCAGATTGTTGAAGGAATTTTCGACGTTGGTTCATTGTAGCGTAGTTGGTTAGGGAGACTGGAAAAATAACTTCCTCTTTTCGCGTAGATATTTCTTTCCAGATCAAGGAAGAAAAACCGAATTTGGCGGGCCAAATCGCGAAACTTTGGGAAGAAGGGACCCAAAGATGAGCCTTGACGAAGAGATGGGAAGAAAGAACG
>JBCCCJ010001428.1:0-1839 GCA_039033615.1 Bacteroidota bacterium | reverse complement strand
GCTGGTAATCGCAGATTGTGGATTCAGTTTATGTAACCATTTATTCAATTTTTGCATTGAAGCTTACTTCCTCCTCTTGCTACCTTTGGAACACAGGACGGTAATCCTGGAATTACAAGAGCAAGGGCTAGGGTTGATTCATTCGCTCACCAGCGGATTTGAGTCCCCTAGTTTTTTTGTGGCATATATGAGAGTTTTTGTACCTTTTTCGGGTGAAACATCCCGTTGCTATGAAATCCTCTTCGCTTTCCACGGTCCTCAGCTCTCCCTATGAATGGAAGGCCAGTTTGCTGGTATTGCTTGGGTCGATCCTCTTGCCCTTGTTGGTTCACCTGATCCCCTATCAAGGACTTGGCCCGCTTGGCGCTCGACTGTTGCCCATCTTTTTATTCCCATTGATGGGAGTCGTTTGGTTTCGTTGGGAAGTGGGAGCCTTAGGCGTTCTCGCGCCCTTGATCAGTTTTGTGATCACCGGACAACCCCAAGGCATGATGCTCACAGGACTCAGCCTTCAGCTGGCTTTGTTTGTTGGCGTGGTAGCCTTGCTCCATCGCCAACAACTACTCCTCTGGTTCATTGGTCCATTTGCCTATGTGTTGAGCTTGATTGTCAGTCGCAGCCTCCTGCAAATCTTTGCCCCCCAATGGACCTTTCCCATAGAGGTGCAGACAGCGCTTCAGCTGGCTTGGCCGGGGATGCTGATTCTGGGTCTGCTCAGTTTGCGAGCAGCTTTTGCTCGCCGGACTTCTCCTGCGAAATAGAAACAAATTCCTACCTTTGCCCGTCCAATAGGACGCTACCACCATATTCTGATACTTAGGCCGTAGGATTCAATCGTATGAGTACTTCCGAAGCAAGCCCTTCCCTGAATTTCATCGAGAACATCGTGGAAGATGATCTCGAACACAATCGTCACGAGTCGATTGTCACCCGCTTTCCGCCAGAACCCAATGGATATCTGCACATTGGACACGCCAAGTCCATTTGCTTGAACTTTGGGTTGGCACAAAAGTATGGCGGCATCACCAATTTGCGATTCGACGATACCAACCCCACCAAAGAAGAGGTCGAATATGTGGATTCCATCCAGGAAGACATCCAATGGTTGGGATTTGACTGGGAAACCCGCCTCTTTTATGCTTCGGATTATTTCCAACGCCTCTATGACTACGCTGTTGAGCTAATCAAAGCAGGCAAAGCCTACGTGGACGACAGCCCCAACGAAGAAATTCGTCGGATGCGCGGCGTTCCCACAGAGCCTGGGACAGAAAGTCCCTATCGCAATCGTTCGGCAGAGGAGAACCTGGATTTGTTTGCGCGAATGAAGAATCGGGAATTTGAAGAAGGTTCTCGGGTACTGCGTGCAAAAATAGACATGACCTCCCCCAATATGCATTTGCGGGACCCCATCATGTATCGAATTTTGTACACCCCCCACCATCGGACGGGAGAAGCCTGGTGTATCTATCCCATGTATGACTGGGCGCACGGTCAGAGCGATGCCATCGAAGGGATCACGCATTCCATTTGTACGCTGGAGTTTGAGGTGCATCGCCCACTCTATGAATGGTTCCTCGACCAACTGCCAGCCTTTGATCCTCGCCCCCGGCAAATCGAATTTGCCCGCCTCAATCTCAACTATACCGTCATGAGCAAGCGCAAGCTGCGTCAGCTCGTGGAAACGGGAGTCGTCGCTGGCTGGGACGATCCTCGCATGCCGACCATTTCTGCCCTTCGCAGAAGAGGCTATACGAGAGGAATGGTCCTCACATGCTTGGGCGCTCATGTACAGAGCTTTGTACCCAATCTTAGGCTGGGCATGGTTATTTGCGGCCTTAG
>JBCCCJ010001427.1:0-1840 GCA_039033615.1 Bacteroidota bacterium | reverse complement strand
GGATTTGATGGAGTCAGTATTTTCAATACCAGTTTGACAGGCTTGAATCACATCAGTAGTTCCAAGCCCTATGGCAGTTCGATGTTGGAACTGGGCGTAGATGGACGCTATCTGCTATATGCCAACAAAGGGAACTACATTCTCTGCATCAATACCCTCTTCAACAGCCCAACGGCTGCCTATTCAGTGAATTTGGCTTCCACTCCCAGCTATGGTCTGACTTCTGGGTTAACTTCCACTTCGGTAAGTGGCGCACTACCTGATCAGATCGATGGGGAATTTTATGTGTATCCGCTGGACTGCCCGAGTGATGGTGGCCCGAATCCCCAACGCATGCCAGAGATAGTGCCCGAATCGCCCATTCCACCGGACTTCACCTTTGATCCTATCATTCGTCTGTTTCCCTCTCATCGTTGAACGCTTAATCCCTTCTTCCCATGAAATCAACCTTTCTTTTTGGGCTGGTCTTGGCCCAAATGACTATAAGCTTTGCGCAACCTCAGCGGCCCCAGGTGCTGTACAGCGATACTTCTCATACCATTACCACCTCTGGGATCTTCGTAGAGCGTGGAGATGAGTATCAATTGCTCACCCGAAAGAAAAACTTTGGGGTCATCTATTACCGCATGGACACCAACTTTCAGGTCTTGGCCGAGCATCCCAGCTACCTGAGCAGCACGGTAGAGGATGTGATTCCGCTGGCTGACGGTGGGGTCATCGCTACTGGATATAAACTCAACTTGGACTATACCTCCAAAGTCAGTGCGATCAAGATTGCTGCCGACGGTAGTGCAGAATGGCAGGCATTTGGAGCCTATGAAGCGGTAGGAAATATATTTGGATTCGCCTCTTCAGCAGAAAATAGTCATACCATTCTGATTGGAAAACATCGTGAGTTAGGGGCATATGAATCATTGACGCTGACCAAAATTGACTCATCCGGGCAATTGATCTGGGATAAGGAATTCGTTTCTCGTAACGGAGCAAGAGGAATGGAGATAGTCCAACGCGCGAATGGGAATTATTTGCTCTTAGGAATCAATACCCCTTTAGACACTTTTGATTCAGCTGGCTGGCTATTAGAGACGAATCTGAATGGCGACTCGCTTCATAGTACCTTTTTTGGAGCAAGATGGGATTATCCAATTAGCTTACTTCCGTCAGGTGAGGGGTATTTGGTAGTTGGGGAAAACAATTGGACCCATCCCGGCCGCCCCATTTCCCTCAAGCTCTGGCGATTTGATGCCAATTTGAATTTGGAGTGGGAAAAGAGCTTTCGTTACACCGATTCTATGGGTGTGGAACACGATATCCGGGTAACGAAGGCCGCCAAAACCAAAGACCAGGGATGTATCGTTCTAGGAACTACCTATGAAACCATCCACGACAGTTTGACAGAAAATCAACTGTATCTAGGCAAGTTTTCCAGTGAGGGAATATTGGAATGGGAGATGACATTGGGAGTGAGGGACGAAGCCAATCACTACCCCAAAGACGTGTTGCCATTGGAGGGTGGGGGTTACCTTGTGACGGCTCGGATAGAAGACTTCACTCCTTTGCCAGGCCAAATTTACACCTACTACGCCCGCCTCTCCGACGACGGCACTCCCGTGATCAATGTCTCCCGCGAGCCAGATTTGCAGGAATTAGCCGTAGAGATTCACCCCAATCCATTCGATGCAGAGCTCTGGGGGAGCATCCATTTGGAGCGGCCAAATGAAGTGCAAGTCGCGGTGTATGACTTGCAGGGCAGGGAGTTGAGTGCTCAGGATATCCAGGGTCAGGTAGGACAAAATTCCTTTGTCATTGCTACGGATCATTTGCCGCCAGCGAGTTATCT
>JBCCCJ010001426.1:0-1853 GCA_039033615.1 Bacteroidota bacterium | reverse complement strand
TTTCATCAGCATGGCTTCGCACGTACCCTGGTTTCCGCCGCCACCCGTTGTGGACGATTGGCGACAATTAGACAGCATTCAAGACGATCCCTGGAACATTGACATTCCGGATTCTGTAACCCGTCGCTATGATCGCTTCATGGCTCGGCTCGGCGAGAAATTGACCCCGCGCTATCTGCGGACTGTGCTCTACGATCTCCGAGCATTCAGCCAATTCATTCGGGAGGATGCCGACCCCAACAGCATCTTCATCGTTTTGGGGGATCATCAAGCGCCCATGGTGACCTATTATGGCGGCGATGGTCTGGAAGTACCGGTCCACATCATCAGCCGAGATACCACCTTTCTGAAAGGCTTCGAGCAATATGGGTTTCAACCTGGCATGGAGGCAGATACTACGCTGCCAGCCCCTTTGAATCACGAAGGCTTGTACTCCTTGTTCATGCGCGAACTGCTACGCAATTACGGGCGGGATACCCTGGCCGTACCAGTCTTTTTGCCGGAGGGAATTTGAGAAGTTTGTGAGGGAAATCGCAGGATGAATCATTGATATTGAGGCTCATCCATCCCTCAACCCCGTTATTTCGGCAAGCTCAATACAAGCCTCCAATTCTTCATCTCCAACGCTGCAAGGGGGCTTTCTGACGTTCGTCAGGTTTTTTCCTCCATCCACTCCTGATACCTCTGATTCAGATTGTGGGCGGAGCGATACATGGAATGGGGGCTGAGGAAGTGGGAAAAATCAAAAGTAATGAGATTTTCGACCCCTACTTGCTGAGCGACTTCTAATTTGTAGCGAAGGTTGGGCCAGGCGATGGGGAGAAAATTGATGGGCATGCCCCGCTCAAAGGTCTCCACGTTGGACCAAGAAGTGAGTCCATATTTCCGGGCGAGGCGATGGTTGATCTCCATGAAAGTGGGCAATTCCTCAAAGGCAACTTGGCCGTCCTGAAACGCCACAATATCAATTTTGCCACTGAGTTGGGAAAGGATGTGATCCCACTGTCGTTCATGTTCTTGAGGAGTGATGGGATCTTCGAACTGCATCCGGCCTTTGACGTAGGGCGACATCATGATCGGCAGGGGCTTGAGTGCCCGCAAATGCTCGGAAAGTTCCAGGTACACCTGCATTTGCGCTTCGTCATAGCCATGCAATTCGTGGCTGGCATACCAGCCTTGAAAGGCTTTTCGATGACCATAACGAGCGATCACTTCTTCGGTGAAGGCCTTATTGAGGTCGATTTCCTGCTGAAATTGGCCATTCAACCAATAGGTTCCTGAATCATACAGCCCAAAGTAGAACGACATCCCACAACGTTCCGCTTCGGTCAAAAACAGATCTACCAGATCCAGGTAGACCGGGCGCATGGGCCGATGTTGATTCAGCGTTTCCGAATGAAAGGTCGCTTTGTCCCGATAGCCAGCCCGAATCAGGATCACGGTATCAATCCCGATGGCGCGCATGGCATCAAAATCCTGCCGCCATTCTTCTGGTCCCCAATTCGCCGAGGGGATATCATGGCTGATTTCGTCGAGGAAGGTTCCGGTGATGGGTAGCATGTGGAATCAAGTTAAGGTCAAGCGCGAATTTGCGAATTCTAAATGAGAACAATAGGGCAATTCTTGTTTTCGTGGTAAAATCTGGAGGCGTTTAGGTCAGCCACGAATTGTCGAATTTGGGAGAGTAGTGGCTTATTGAGTTATTTGGCGAACGGATACGAATGTTCTTCTGCGGTAGTAATTCGGAGATTCGTGGCAAAATCTGGAGGCGTTTTAGGTCAGCCACGAATTTTCGAATTTGGCAGAGTAGGAGCTAATAGAGTTTCTTTGCGAACGGACACGAATGGTTTTTT
>JBCCCJ010001425.1:0-1854 GCA_039033615.1 Bacteroidota bacterium | reverse complement strand
GGTATCAGCCTCCATCAACGGCAAATCCAGGGGATTCTCGTCGTTGCTTTGGTAGAAAAAGCCGTTGGCACCACTGACAGTCCACTGATAGCTGTAGCCAGGATTGCCATTGGAAGGGACTTCATTGGTGAAGGAAAGCGAAGCAGGCTCACAATTGGCAGAAAGGTTGAGGGTGTAACAGCTTCCGGTGAACTCGCAGGGTTGTACGGTCAGAGGGAAGTTGAAAGAAGTGGGATTGTCGCCAGGTGTACCAAAGATGATGACCTGGGCGGTTACCCAAACTTGGAGGGGATAGGTGGCCGGAATGGTCGGCGTACCAAAGAGGCTGATACAACCAACGGTATCTACATTGGCGCTGTCCGGATGGACGAGGTATTCACAGTCCGGGGAGAGATCACAGGCCCAATCTACGCCGGCTGGCAAGCCCGAAATGCTATCAATCCGAAAAAACTGGAAAGGGAAGGTAACCGGAGTCCCACCAATGGAAGCGGTGGTATCGCGAGGAAATACAAAGGTTACCTGTTGCTCAAAGGGTTGACAGCCAACGACGGGAGCGAGTGTGTCTGGATAAATGCCATCTCCATCAATGAGAGAAGTATCGGGGACACATTGGGCAAAATTGGCACGAGGAAGTAGCAGCAGTCCAAACAGCAGACCACTCAAGAGAAGTACGTATTTGCGCATAAGATAAAGGTTGAAGGGACAGTACGAGAGCTCGAAATAAGCAGTAGAATAACTGCTGGATTTGGGGAAATATTGTGTGAAACATTCTCCTAGCATCGAATCAACGACGATCGACAAATCAGGTAGTCTGGTCCGGAGAAGCAGCAGGGGGAAGAAATAGGTACTATTTCAGTCCATTCAAGAGGCGCCTGACCAGCCCCGGTCCACCATACACAAATCCGGTGTAGACTTGTAAAAGACTGGCGCCAGCCTGCATGCGCTGCACGGCGTCCTGAGGTTCCATGATCCCTCCGACTCCGACCAAGGGCAATGTGCCGTCGGTCTTGTTGGCCAGGTAGCTCACGACCTCCTGAGAACGACTGCGCACGGGAAGCCCGCTCAATCCACCTGCCCCGATAGAAGTGACAGTTTCCGTTGGGGTATGCAGGCCTTCCCGGCTGATGGTGGTGTTGGTGGCGATCAGGCCAGATAGCTGGGTGGTTTGTGCGACTTCGACGATGTCATCCAATTGAGAATCGGTCAAATCTGGCGCGATTTTCAGTAATAAGGGCTTGGGTTGATCCTTGGCTTGATTGAGATCTTGAAGGGTTTGGAGGAGTCGGGTAAGGGGTTCTTTTTCCTGCAAGGATCTCAAGCCCGGCGTATTCGGAGAACTGACGTTGACCACAAAGTAATCGACATAGGGAAACAAGCCTTCGAAGCATTTCACATAGTCATCAACGGCCTGTTCGTTGGGGGTATCTTTGTTTTTGCCAATGTTGGCTCCCAGAATCAGATCGCCCCGATCCACCTTTTTCAGGCGGGCGATCATCGCTTCCAGGCCCGCATTGTTGAAGCCCATGCGGTTGATGACCGCCTGATCTTTGGGCAGACGAAACAGGCGCTGCTTGGGATTTCCGGCTTGTGGACGGGGCGTTACAGTCCCTACCTCTACAAAGCCAAACCCAAAGGTGGACCACCAATCCGCCAGCAAGGCGTCTTTATCAAAGCCTGCTGCCAGGCCCACCGGATTCTGAAAGGTCAAGCCCCACAACTCCCGCTTCAAACTGGCATCCTGTACGCCATATACGGCCTTCAGCAGGGATTTCATGCCTGGAATACTCAGCAGCAAGCGGAGAGAGCGGATGGTGAAATGATGCACCCCTTCCGGATCAAATCGGAACAGAATGG
>JBCCCJ010001424.1:0-1857 GCA_039033615.1 Bacteroidota bacterium | reverse complement strand
ATCACTGCCCTGCCTGCCTCTACCAATGCCGATGAATCGGCCAATCCTGCCTTGCGAGGGAGCGCATCGGCCCGTTCGCGGGTGATTTTCAACGGGGTGCCGATCTACAACCCGGTTCGAAGCAGTCAATTGAATGGCCTGGGCCTGTTCAGCATTTTCAACACCGAGTTGGTGGAGCAGCAGAACGTCTATGCGAGCAATCCGCCGTTGACCTACGGCAATAGCAGTGGAGGCCTGGTGGAAATCATCACCCCTACCACTGGCTACGACAATTGGCAGGTGTCCACCAGCCTCGCCAGTGTGGGCGGCTTCCTTACCCAAACCCTTGGCAAACAGGACCAAGGAGTACTGAAAGTCTTTGGCAATTGGCAATTTTCCGATGCTTTTGTGGAGGTGAATCGCGCCAGTTTGCCAGAGTTGGAAGGCTTTGGGGTCGTGGATGGAGGAGCCTACATCGCGACTTCCTGGGAAAATTGGCAACTCAAAGCCTTTTCCTACGCCATCCATGAGGATTTTGCGGTCAACATTCGGCAGTTTGGCTATCGAGGCCCAGCCAGCGGGGACAAGCTGCGGCATTATCACACCTTCAACCTCAGTCGTCAAACAGGGAAAAACCTATTCTCCACGCAATTGGGTTGGGACCAAAGCCGCTCTCGTTTTTACTTTGGCAATACCGCCTCCCTCATTCGCAGCCAGCAGCAATATGCCGCCATCAACTGGAAGCGCTATGAATCGGATAACTTGAGTTGGCAGGTTGGCCTGAATTACGATGGATTGGCGCGTGATTTCGCTGATACCACCAGTCAGTATTGGTTTGCCATCCGGCCAGATGATCCGGTTTCCATGATCGATACTGGGGTTTTTCGGCCGCTGGTCGAGGGACATGTTTATCTCAAATGGGACCTCAGCGACCAAAGTCATTTGTCGGGAGGGCTGCGCCAACATGTGCCTTTTCCGAATCAGCAAGCTTTTCTCAGTGGACAGTTGGCCTGGCGGCAGGACTTGGGCGGAGAGCATTCCTTTCTACTCAGTGGCGGGCGCTACCACAGCTACAGTGTCCCCGGTTTCTTTTTTCGGGGAAATGAGCTGTTGCGGGCAGATCAGGTCGCGTTGGACTATGCCTTTCAGCCTGCCAAGGCCAAATACACTGCGGCGGTTTTTGCCAAACGAGAACAAGGCCTACAACTGCAAGACTTTCTCCTGATTCAACAGGCAGATATTCTCGGGCTAGAGTTATTTGGGGAACAAGACCTGGGAGATTTTTTTCAGCTTTCCCTGGCTTATACCCGATTGTGGCACCGGATCAGCTTGTCAGAGACCAATCCCCAATGGCGGGGCAATCAGGATTTTCCCTGGTTTTGTAAGGCTTCTGCTTCCTTTCGGCATCCGCTATTGGGTACCGCTTCGCTGAGCTGGATTGGGCGGTCCGGTCGGGTGTTCATTCCAATCACGGGAGCGAATTTTCGAGATGACCTCCAGGTGTTTGAGCCTCAGTTTGCTTCTGTGATCAATGGCGAGCGATTGCCTGCCTACCACAACCTCAGTCTCAGCCTCAGTCGGGTACAGGATCTTGGCCACAAGCATTCGGTCATTCTCTTCCTCAACATCAACAATCTCCCCAATCGCTTCAACGTGCGGGAATATGGCTTCAGCTCCGATTTTGAAGAACGCTTTGCAGAGCCGTTTTCCCTACGGAACTGGTACTTTGGAGCAGTATGGAACTTCCTGTAGGGGCACTGAAAAACAACTGATCCTGCCTCCCAGTACAGTGAGGCAGGATCAGTTGATAGAGAGAACCTATCAGGTTATTGCACTCGCTTGCCATCCCGGAAGGTTCCGGTGATGATGTTGCCTTCT
>JBCCCJ010001423.1:0-1860 GCA_039033615.1 Bacteroidota bacterium | reverse complement strand
TTCTCCGCCCATCCAGGAGCCTCCCATGGGGGTACTTTTCTGCCAAATTACCTGTCCATTGCTGTCCAGTTTTACAAAAAAGCCTTGCTCCCCGGAAGAGATGGCGTAGAAATATCCCCCATCTTGGGTGGGAATGCCTTTCATCTGAAAGCTGGGATGCGCCAATAGCGCCAGGGTAATGTTGAAGCTGAAGTTCTGCTGGAGAAAACTCCATTCCATTTCGCCCAGGCTGTCTACTTTGACCAAATAAGGCTTGGGATTCCCTAGCACGTCTGTCCCCCGACTGGCATACCCACTGATCAAAAAACCCCCATTGTCGGTGAGGCTGAGTTCGTAGGGCAAGTCCGTGCGATGGCCCCCGTAGCGTTTGCCCCATTGAATGCTTCCTTGGGCATCCAGCTTGATGAGGCAATAGTCCATTTTGGCCAGGACGGGATTTTTCCAGGGTTCCACATCCGTGGCCCCGAGAACGGCATATCCTCCGTCCGGGGTGGGGATCGCATCAATGCCATAGTCCAGGTGGCCGTTATCACTTTGGAGCACTTTGGACCATTCCACCGAATAGTCTGCCGCCATTTTTACCACCATCATGCCCGCAAACTGTCCGCTTTGGCCATAACTACCAGAAAGCAAATAGCCTCCGTCTGGCGTCTGCCGAAAATGTCCATTGGCGGGATCTGCGATGCCTTGCAGGCGGTAGCTTCCCTGGGAAAAGGCACTTCCACAAACAACGATCAAGAACAGGGTCAGGTGCAATGTTCGTAACATACGTCAGGATTTACTGTGTTTGAAATCATGTAGCTCAGAGACTACATCCACAAACATCGCAGCTTCCTAATCCAGGTGCTACCACAAATTTTGGGGTTTCCTAAATGGGGGAAAAGAGAGGTCAGATCGCCTAGCTGTCAGAAGTCAGAGCAGGCCAAAGGATGGCCTTGTCAGAAAGAAAAAATTCAGACAGGAGGTACAAAACTCACCGAGGCAAGTCTGACCTCTGGCAATGCAATGATCTGACCTCTGCCAGCGCAGCGGTCTCTTCCCCTTACCAATCAAACTCCTCCAACAGCACCTGCTCGAAGAAGCTTTGTAAGGCGGTGGGATCGCCGTTCAGTTGGTGGAGCTCTACAGACCAGAAGATCTGATTGACTTCGCCATTGGTGAAGAGGGTTTGTCCACAGAGGACGTCGGGGCCGACCCAGCCGCCAGTGGCGACAGGAAGGTAGTTGTACAGGCTTTGGGTGGGATCTTTGGGATAAAAGGGGTCCATGCCCGTTTGGTTATTGGCAAACTGCAACTGCGGATAGCGGTCGGAGTAAGCCGTCAAGGGACGAACCAAACTATCTCGCCGGGTACGCGCCTGACCCGAGGAAGTGGATAGGCTATCCATAGGAGAAAAGCCAAAGACGGCGGATTGGTTGGCGGTCGCAGGATCTTCGATGAAAGAAGAAGGAAACTTATTGCTGACCAGTACTTTCCCGCCCAGATTCAGGTATTCCTGCATGGCGGTCGAAGCCAATTCCAGGTACAATTGTTCGTTGAAAGCGGCCTGCTTGGCATCATCTCCAAACCAAAACACCTTATCATACAGGCTCAAAAACAAGCCAAAGGAAGGATTCCAGAAGGTCGGCACATTGTTTTCCAGGGTCAACCAATCGTAGGAAGGGTAGGCCTGCGCCAAGATCGAGCGATAGATGGGATCGGCAGAATCATCGCCATTGGCGTCAACCACCAATAGGTCGCTGGTTTGCTGACGGAGGAAAAAGGATTTGCTGGTATCCACCAGACTGGAGGTCCCGGCGATGTCGCTCACCCGCAAGTACAGCGTATTCATCTCCCCGACTTTGGCATCTGAAAGCAATT
>JBCCCJ010001422.1:0-1881 GCA_039033615.1 Bacteroidota bacterium | reverse complement strand
GGAGACCACGTAGGCCACCAGCCGCTTATCGCCGGGCAAATCTTCCCGCACCGTGACGACGCTGGCCTTGACGTCGGGAAGATGAAAGCATCACGCTTTCATCCTGGGGAAACAGTGGAAAAAAGAATGACCCGAAAATGTGTTTTCTTGGTAGGTAGTTTATTGGACGTAAATGTTCGCTCTTCGGTTAAGAATTTTCTCAAAAAAAAGAAACCGCCGACCAGAAGTCCGGTCGGCGGTTGTTCATATGGTTGATTAGCTTTTCTGGCAGCAGGGCGGTCTGACTTCTGCCCTCTGTCCGCGAAGCAATCTCTTAGTAGCGATAGTACTCCGGCTTGTACGGGCCTTCGACTTTCACGCCAATGTAGTCAGCCTGATCGTTGTTCAGCTCTTCCAGTTCTACGCCAATTTTGGCGAGGTGGAGGCGAGCAACCTTTTCATCCAAGTGCTTAGGCAGGGTGTAGACCTCGTTGCCATACTTGTCGCTGTTGTTCCACAACTCCAACTGAGCCAGAACTTGGTTGGTGAAGGAGTTGGACATCACAAAGGATGGATGTCCAGTTGCACAACCGAGGTTTACCAGACGACCTTCGGCCAACAAGATGATGTCGTTGCCGTCGATGTTGTAGAGATCCACCTGAGGCTTGATGCTCACCTTGGTACTGCCATAGGTCTCATTCAACCATGCCATGTCGATCTCGTTGTCGAAGTGGCCGATGTTACAGACAATGGTCTTGTCTTTCATCAAGCGGAAGTGCGCTTCGGTAACGATGTTGAAGTTGCCAGTAGCGGTAACTACGATATCGGCTTCTGGAATGGCGTCCACCATTTTCTTTACTTCGAATCCATCCATCGCCGCTTGTAAGGCACAGATGGGATCAATTTCGGTTACGATCACCCGGGCGCCAGCACCACGAAGAGAAGCAACAGAACCTTTTCCCACGTCTCCGTATCCCGCAACAACCGCAACTTTACCCGCCAGCATCACATCGGTGGCGCGGCGAATGGCGTCAACGAGAGATTCCCGACAGCCGTATTTGTTGTCGAATTTGGACTTGGTTACAGAGTCATTTACGTTGATGGCAGGCATAGGAAGCGTACCGTTTTTCATGCGCTCATACAAGCGGTGAACTCCGGTGGTAGTTTCTTCACTCAGGCCTTTGATGCCATCTACCAATTGAGGATAGCGATCCAGCACCATATTGGTCAGGTCACCTCCATCGTCAAGGATCATATTGAGGGGCTGACGCTCTTCTCCGAAGAAAAGGGTCTGCTCAATACACCAGTCGAATTCTTCCTCAGTCATTCCCTTCCAAGCGTAGACTGCGATGCCAGCGTCGGCGATAGCAGCAGCAGCGTGATCTTGGGTAGAGAAAATATTACAGGAAGACCAGGTAACTTCTGCCCCCAACGCAACAAGCGTTTCGATGAGCACAGCGGTTTGGATGGTCATGTGCAGACAGCCGGCGATCCGCGTTCCCTGAAGGGGCTGGGAATCGCCATATTCTTCCCGCAGAGCCATCAAGCCAGGCATTTCTGCCTCAGCCAATTCAATTTCTTTCCGTCCCCAGGCAGCGAGGGTGATGTCCTTCACTTTGTTGGGCAAATACTTGGTTGACACGTTTGACATGAAAGGTGTTTTTTATTGGAACCGCGCAAATTTACGAATTGTTTTCAGAAGGAGAAATGGAAACAAAGCCTGAATGATCAGGTTAGCTATCCATATTGCTTTTTTGAATCTATACATCCCACTTTCCTACCTCATAACTCTGTGAAGTTGTATTTTTGAGTTGTTGAAACTCAAATCTATGGTGGGACTTTCTAAAGATGCTCAAAATTTGTACAAAAGCCAACGCCTGGATCATCTGGGTTTGGTTGCCG
>JBCCCJ010001421.1:0-1885 GCA_039033615.1 Bacteroidota bacterium | reverse complement strand
TCAGATGATACCAGAAAAGAATATCCCAGTAGATGGCAGTCGCGATGCGCCTGCTTTTCTCTATAGGGCATCTGTTTATACCAAACTGCGAATCGCTATGCGCTTCGTTTTTTTGAAAGTTGATTAGGCGGGCTCCCCACAAATTTCTTTGTGAACACACAATCGCAGCCCGGAGGGATGCCCATTTCGGTAGTACATCAAAGATAAAAGGACTGGTAGCAGGCGCATAGCGACTGCCACTTTCCACCGCCACACAAACAAATCAGGCCGATTGCTCATGAGCTTCGCACCTGAAAAAAAGCAAGCCGTTGCACAACAACGGCTTGCTTTATAAGGCTTTACGCGCACCATCGAACAACAATGGAGCTGCTGACAGTCGGTTCAGAGGCTATTTGTACTCAAACAGACGTCCCAGCCGCTGTTCCTCTCCGAGGATGCTGAAATAGTAGGTGCCTGCCGGAAGGCCAGACGGGAGCTCGATGTTCCATTCCCCCATCCCAACATCCAGACTGATTTCCTCCTGATAGATGACTCTACCAGCCATTTCCATGATCATGACGGTTACCTCTGATTCGCCCAGCATGCTCACCTTGACCTGGAGGGTTTCGCCTTTGGAAACCGGATTGGGGAACAAGACCAGCTCGCCCCCTACTGCATCCGTATCAAAACGAACCACCTGGGAGACCTGGCGATTGTTGTTCTCCCATACGGCCACTACCCGATAAAACACCGTCTCTGCCCCCGGCTCTTCGTCCAGGGCGCTGTATAATTGTACGTCGGCGGTATCTACCTGGGCCGGAATCTCCAACAGCTTGGTGAAAGTCAGGCTATCGAAACTCTTTTCCACTTCAAAGCGCGTAATAGGAGTCGGGTTGATGAAAGACCAGGACAATTCTGCCTGCCCGTCCGAGTCGCTAACCTCGACCTCAATAAATGCAGGGAGATCAAATATCGGCAAGGGCGTAAAGTAAAAAGGCGTAAAGCGGAATTGCTGGGCATCCGACCCGTTGAACGCCTCCACCTGAAGATTGGCCCCGGCGGAGGTGTCTTCATTGGCCACGGTCAGGTAGAGTTCGTTGCCCACACTTTGAAGGAAGTACCAGTCATTCCCAGCATGTTGCAGTTCCCACCTTTGATGGTCCTCATCCAACCATGGGCTCTGGTTCACATTGGCACCAGGGTCTACTCCATTGCCTTCCACGTTCAGCACCAAGCTATTCATGTCCATGCCAAGGCGAAACTGATTGCCAGTCTGCCTGACGAGATTCCAGCCCTGGTTGGTGAGGGAATCTCGCGTTTGCTGCACGACATTGGCACTATCTCCCCCCGCCCAGCTTTCGATATCCACCACCTTATTGCTGATTTTGGCTGTGATCAGATAGGCATCGTTTTGCAAAGGAACGAAGCTAGCCTCGCAAGCCAATTCCTGCACCCCTAGCGCAACCGGACATTCATTATTGTTCCACCTGGCCCAGAGGTCGTAGGTTCCGACCGCGAGATCTGTGATGCTGAAGAAGCCTACCTGATCCGAAGTGGCCTGGTAGGGCCCGGCGTCCCCATTGACACTGAATTCAAGTCCTGAGTAGGCAGGATCATCGGGAAATTGAAACGTAAACACCCCTCCCTGATTGTCCGCACAGACCGGGTCTCGCTTGATGAATTGGATGTTGGGCGTGTGCTTGACCTGTAGCTGAATGTCTTTGCGGATGGTACAGCCAAATTCATTGACAAAGGTAGCGGTGTACATGCCGGCCATGCCCTCATGCGCGCTCCCCAGTTTCAGGGTACTGTCAGCCACGCTACCGATCAGTGGACCACTCCAGGTATATGCCAGGCCCTTATCTGGTCCCATGCCCAGCACCAACGAGTCGCCTTCGCACACACT
>JBCCCJ010001420.1:0-1886 GCA_039033615.1 Bacteroidota bacterium | reverse complement strand
CGAATCCTCGATGAATGAGCCATTGGTACGCAATGACCGCATCTTCCAATGGAGCAGGAAACGGGTGCTCTGGACTGAGTCGATACTCAATGTGCAGGAAAGAGAGGCCGCTCAGTTGCGCGAGTCGCCCTACCAGGCCGCGATGGGTTTGTAACGAACCGATAGAATACCCGCCTCCGTGCAAAAACAAACCGACGATCTGTCCATCGGGAGATTTGGGGACCATCCATTCCGCTTCCATTTGGCCTACCTGCAAGGGCTGGCATTTCACTTCTATTGGAGGAATGAGCACCCGACTGGCTAGATCCAGCCACTTTCGAAGGTCTTCAATCCGGCTCGATTCCAGCGGCAGGTATGCCTGCAACTGACGAGCGGAACGATAACAGATATGATGGGCCAAACTTGCCATAATGGCCAAAAATTGCGATTAGTAGTCCTTTTTTCGCGCCCGCCAGAACGAGAACGCTTAGGTAACATAGCATTTTAGGCTGGATTTTGGAAACCCAAACCTCGCAGAAGAGATTAACTTGTTAAGCGAATGCACTGAAGCCGTTGTTTTTATGTGTTTTTTTTGTTTGTATTGTTAAGATAACATATATCCAACCCTGCCCTATTTTTCTATCCACGCTCAACTGACTTTTCCCATTTTTCCTCCTTTTTCCGGTTCGATGATTTGGATGTTGAGCAGGTAGAACCCTTCTCTGGGCACACACTTATTTCCATATCTTTCCTTATCACAGATATCAACTCCAAATCAAGTTCGTCATGATGAAAAAAATTCTACCCTTATTGTTACTCCCCTTTTTGCTGGGAGCTTCACACGTGAAGGGACAAGTGGAAATCAACCGGAGCAATGTCCTCATTGAGGTCTTCACTGGTACCTGGTGTGTCTTTTGTCCTGGAGCAGCTTTGGCCTCAGAAGATATGATTAGCAATGGCCATGAAGCGGTCATCCTGAAGCATCATATTGGAGACAACTATGAAAATTCCTCTGCCACGGCTCGGGACAATTTCTACGCAGTTACTGGATACCCCACTCAGGTGTTTGATGGAACCGACCAATTCAGCGGCGGTAACGCAAACTCGACTATGTACTCTACGTATCTGAACAGCTTTACCAACGCTTTTCCGGTTACAACACCGATTGAGATGAGCTTGGAAGCCAATCGCGTAGGTCGTCTGGTGGCAGTAACGGCCATTGCTACTCAGGTAGCTACGGTTGATCCCAACCACATGCCTCGCTTGATGATCGGTCTGACTGAATCTGAGATTCAAGATACCTGGTTCATCATGGACGAGGTCAGCTTTGTGAACCGAGGCATGTATCCTGATGCCAACGGAACGCTTTTGAACTTCAATGGCGTTGGCACCTCTGATACCGTCGAAATATTGATCGAAATGGATGCAGAGTGGGATTACAACCATGCTGAAGTAATCGCCTTTGTTCAGGATCTGAGTTCTAAGGTCGTATACAACAGCGACAAGAAAGACATCGCGACTTCTTCCGCTCAATACGCCATTTCTCAAACTGGCTTCAATGCAGAGATCAACGAGACCTTCTGTGGCGAAATGCCCATCAATCCTGAAATCAACGTATTCAACTTTGGTTCTGAGGTCATGACCACCTTTGATGTCAAGTATAGCATCAATGGCGGACAAGAAGAAACCTACACTTGGAACGGTAACCTGGATCCAGAGAGTGAAGTTACCGTGATGCTGCCGACCCTGAACTTCAGCCCGATTGCCGGAGACAATGATTTGGAAGTTCGGGTCATCAACCCTCAGGGGAACCCCCAAGGATTTGGCTTGGATGATACCCTCTCCACCGAATGGAGATATCCTGAAGCGATCCAAGGGCAGTACTTCCTGGCCATCAAGCCTGACCT
>JBCCCJ010001419.1:0-1894 GCA_039033615.1 Bacteroidota bacterium | reverse complement strand
TTCAGGTACTTCCGGTAGGCGAAAAAGAACAAGGTTGTAAAGAAGATGAGCGGCGCATCTGGAGCCGCAAAGAATCCTCCGATATGGACTTCAAAGACAGAAAATAGCAGCAGGAACCACAACCACTTCCGTTGCGGTTGAGCCATCAAGGTCATCAAGTAGATGGCCCCGCCATTGAGCAATACCGGGAAGATCCGAACGCCGATTTCCCCCCCTAAGATCTCACTGCCCATTCGAATCAACACTGCAATCAGCGGCGCATGTTCCGCATAGCCCCAGGCAAGGTGTTGCCCAAAGACCCAGTAATAGGCTTCATCGTGGAAGAGTTCTGTAAACAGGCTTTGCCAAAGGTTGAGTAGCACCCAAGCTCCAACCATCATGGGAACAAACGCAGGTTTTTTACTCAGTTGTCGTAAGGAATCAATCACCTGACGAAGGTAAGAAAGCTCCCTTGATCAAAAAAGGGTAGGAGGGGGTTCGTATGGTTGAATCAACCCTGGATGATCATGCTGGACTTTCCCCACCTCTGGAGAAACTGGGTGGGCCTTCATCAGCCCAGCCGGAAAGGGTTGGAGCAGCGCTTGGGCATCTTTTTCCACCAAATCAGGCTGTAGCCATAAGCGAGCGGTCTCTTCCGTGAGGATGGCAGGCATTCGATCGTGAATATCTACCATCAATTCATTGGGTTCGGTGGTGATGACGGTGAAGGTATGGAGAGGTTTCCCCTCTGGACTCGTCCACGATTCGGACAGTCCCGCAAAGGCGAAAGCAGATTCGTCAGCTAGCGTGATCCAATGAGGGATTTTTCCCGATAAAGTCTTCTTCCATTCAAAAAAACCATCCGCCAGCACCAAGCAGCGATAGCGTTGAAACGCGGTGCGAAAAGAAGGCTTCTCCGCCACGGTCTCGGCCCGCGCATTGATCAACTTGTAGGCGATTTTCTTGTCCTTTGCCCAAGCAGGAATCAAGCCCCACCGATGCCAACTCAGTGCGGTTGGTGCCTCTTGCGTCCGGATCAAGGCATATTGGCCAGGTGCCTGATTGTATCGAGGCTTGAGATCCAAGACCACACCATCAGGATTGATGACGGACTCAGATTTGGGAACTTTGGTGAAGGTATATCGACCACACATAGCTATGGCTTTCATCGAAAGATCGGATTTATTTGTGGATTGCCCCAACGCATCTGTCGGTTTCCTTCGTCTAGCTCAATGAATGCTCTCCATTCCCAAAGAGTTTTTCCTACTTTTGGTCCAAACGCCTTTTCCCTATGATTCGCTGGTTATTGCTCTCTCTTGGTTGGTGTCTGGTTCCCCTCTCTCTTTTTTCTCAAGGGAAATTGTTATTGATCGGCGGCGGAGAAGAAGCCGCAGGAAGCTGGAGCGATGCGCCCTATCGTTGGGCCATTCAGCAAAGTGAGAATCAACGAGTAGCCATCATCAGCTATGTGGAAGAGGGGGATGCACTCACCGATTATTTGGTTTCGCTTGGCGCAGTTGACGCCCGCAACTTCTGGATGGCTGACCCCCAATTGGCCAGGACGGATTGGCTGCTAGATAGCTTGGCTGCTTATGATTGCCTCATCATCCGGGGAGAAGATCCCTTCATCTGTAACCAATACTACCGGGGAACCATCATCGAACAGGCGTTGGACGCTGCTTATCAGCGAGGTGCCGTGGTGGGAGGACATAGCAAAGCCATGACCTTGTTTGGAGATCGGTTTTTTTCTGCGCGGCAAGGAGACCAAAGTGCTCAAGGGCTGACGAATCTGTGGGCCCCTCCTTTCTCCCTGGAAAAAGGCTTGATTGTCCCTTACGAAGGATTCATTTTCGAGTCTGAATTCGATTCAAGCCATAGCCTGGACCGACTGTTGGGGTTCATGGCCAGATCCAGA
>JBCCCJ010001418.1:0-1894 GCA_039033615.1 Bacteroidota bacterium | reverse complement strand
TACCAACTCAAGTTACAGAAAGCCTCAGACATGAAAAAGGCCACCTCCAAAGGAAGCGGCCCAAAGTTTATGTGCGTTTGATTTGTTACCAAGATTGGCGGCGACGAAGCACCATGACTCCTCCTTCATCTCCTACCCCAGACAAGGAACTTCCCTTGGGGCTTTGCGCGGTATTGCGCTCGACAACAGCTCCTACAGACTCGATGATTTCATTTGCAGGCAGCACTTCACGGGTGTTGTTGCGGAGGTAGCGGATCAGGTAGCGGGCAAAAGGGCTGTTTTGTCCAGGCTGTCCGTCCCACACCTTTTCGATGTTCCCAGAAGTAAAGGCCCAGCGAGATTTGGCGTTCTCGGAGAAACTTTCGCCCCGGTAGGTCGCAAACAGTGATCCTGCGTAGCAAGCATCTGCGATCAGCAGGGTGTGCTTGGTGTTGATGGTCCGCAGGTAATCGTGAATGGTAGAATTCCGAATGAAGTCAGGAATTTTGTTGAGGCGAGCGTTGACTGGCACCCAGTATCCCAGAGCTGAAGGCTGATCGTAGTAGCCGTGTCCAGCATAGTAGATCAACAAGTTGTCTTCTGCTTTCAAGCTTTCTTGGAGGGACTCAAAGGTTTCAAGGATGTTTTCGCGGGTGGCTTCTTCATTGAAGAGGCGAATCACATTCTGAGCTTCGAAATTGTAATAGGTGGTCAGCGTTTCTGCGATGTCCTCACAATCTTTGACCGCATTGTGAAGCGGGGTCCAGTTTTCATATTGGTTGACGCCGATCAGCAGGATGTAGTTCTTGCCAGTACGAGTCGCAAACTGATTGATGCTGCGCTGCGGCGTTTCCGTTTGAGCGGCAGGCGTTTGGTATGCATAGGCATAAGACTGCTTCTGCTCCAAGTGCATCGCAAAGGCATGCGTAGACGTATTTTCGTACGCATCCTTGGCCTTGATCTGAATGTAGGTGGGTCCGTTCTCCAGCAAATTCAAAGAAGCGGTGAACATCCCATCCGGCGAAACGGTGATCGGTTGATTGTTGATTAGCAAAGAAACTCCTCCAGAAACGTCGTACAGTTTCCCTTGGATGCGCTGCTTACGGTCGCTGAAGAAAGCTTCGTTCTCTTCATTCAACTGAGGCTCCATGATGGTGATCTGCGGTCCTTCGGTATCAACCGTTCTGATCTCTGCGATGCGGAAGTTGTCTACTTCCACCGCCATGTGCCCGCCAATGGTGAATCCAAATTCATTGCCAAACAATTCCCGGGCTGGCAATTCAGCTACCAACTCATGGTTGATATAGAAAAACCAAGTGCTGGCCACTTTGCGAACCATCAAGGAATTGTAGGAATACTTGCTGAGGTATTGACTACTGGTCCAGTCCACCAAGTTGGTCGTACGACCGCGTTCTTCTTTCAGGATGCGAAAATTGCCCTGTGGGGTGAACCAGAATTTGTATTCATTGCCCCGCATGTCACGCCCGAAGGTCAGTCCCGTGATGTTCCGGTCTGAGCCTTTGACAAAGCGCATGCGAATTTCGATCTCGTAATTGCCGGATAGGTTCATGGAAACCTTCCGGTGTTTGGTATAGTGGTGAGGCGTAACGGAGGCTACGTAGAAGTCGCCATCCTGTATCCGCTCATTCAGGTATACCGATCCAAGGTCCCATTGGTAACGGTTGTTTTCAAACTCGTCCCAAAAGGCTACTTGCTTATCTCTCTCTGGTATGCCGTAATAGCTATCAGGAACCCAATTGATTTGGGCCCATGCTGGAGCACTTACACTACAGAAGCAGGCCTCATGGGCGGGCGGTTCGGGGCGCACGGCGTATTTCGCACCCTTCCACCACAGCTTGAGCGCCTGCCAATGGATCAGCCCCAACACCCGGCGCGACCCCAGCGGCCGCCGCAG
>JBCCCJ010001417.1:0-1899 GCA_039033615.1 Bacteroidota bacterium | reverse complement strand
TGGACCGAAGCAGGAATCTCGTAGCTGTGGGCGCCTTCAAAGGTGGTTACCTTGCTGATTTCTAGCGCATTGTTGATGGTGTTGGGATTGTTGGTCAAATAGAGATATAAGCCTGGCAAACTGGAAGAAGCGCGATAATTGTTCGCAATGGAAAGGGTCAGCCCATTTTCTCCTTCTTCTAGCACAAAATCCCCCTCCAATACATAGCTACTGGTGGTTTGGATGGTTCCAATCCGTTCTACTTTGGAACTGGTGCGGTTGCCTACCACAATGGGAAGGCTGTCGGTGACAACCTGATCAGCTTCTAGCGTCACACTGGCCTTCACCAGTACCTCTCCCGCAGCTATTCCCGTCGCTAGGCCAGTTTCGTCAATTTGCAACAGGCTTTCATCAGAACTGGTCCAGATGATTTCTGCGCCTTGTTCTTGACCCAGGCGGTCCAAATAGGTCGCTTCTAACTGGTAGGTATCCCCTACGGCAAGACTATCCAGGGGATTGCTGATTCGGACGGATTCACTGATGAGGTCAAATACCAAATCATCTCCAATACAGCTGCTCAGCATCAGCAGGATCAAAAGCAGGGTAGAAAACCAAATTCGATTCATGGGATCGGTGGGTTGAAGGGTCAAGAGTTACATCAAGAGAAGCATAAGAACTGAGTGGAAACAGGAAGCTGTTCGCTCAGTTCTTGGAACAAAAGAAGGCTGCCCGACTCCTCAGGAGAGTCAGGCAGCCGACCAAGTTTATATTGTCAGGAGAAAACTAAGGGGGATGTAAGCCAGCCGACACCAATACCCTCCGACGCTCGATCAATCCACTGCGATTCAGTTGCAAGCGCACGACGGTTGCGCGACCATGAGGACTCAGCCTAATCATTTGCGGAATGATGATCTCTCGCTTCCCATGAAAATGCTCAATGCCAAAAAAAGAGGCAAACATGTAAATCTGTTTGCCCCTCCTAAAATAATTGCCAGTTGAAATATTAGGTAGTGCTATGTCGAACCAAACGTGGACTCACGGCTTAGGCATTCGTTTGGCGATTTTCTCCATTCTTCATTTGAGGAAAAAGAAGGCCAAAAGACCTATCCACAGTTCCGTTTGGCTGTTTCCATCTCAGTTTCATCATCGACTTTTTGGGTAGAGCCATCTTTCAGGCGAATATCTACCGGGTACATGAGGGAGGGCCGCTCTTCGACATTGGGATTGTCCCGGTACCAAGTCTCAAAAGCAAATTTCTCAGCCGCTTCATCAGCCACACTGATGACATAACCATCTGGCATGGTATAGCTCACAGGATAGCGTAGGGTCATACAAGCTTCCCTCTCCTGGGTCCCGGCACAATCAGCCCGCAAGACAAGCAAAGCGGCTTCATCTGCAACAGAAAGGATGGAGCCATCTGCCAAGCTGACATCTAATGGATAGTTCAATGTTACATTTCCGGTAGCGGTAGGATTCGCGGCATACCATGCGTCAATGGCGGCCTTCAGGGTATTCTCGTCCTGTCCAGTAAGAAGGGTACTATCTGGCATCGTCAAGCTCATGGGATACACCAGTTCAAAGCATTTTTCGCGTACGTCTCTGGATGGTCCGTTGCGTCTTGGGGCCAACCGACGCCCATTGTTCGCATAAAACACCGCAAAGCGATCCATGAGGGGCTCCCGCATCATCACCATATATCCCAAGTCTTTCGCCAGAAACGCTTCATCCGGAGTGGAAGCCTGATAGTCTTCTACTAAGGACACGGAAATGGCAGCGGGAAGGTCTGAAACGGTTACCTGGGTTAGTTCGGCAGTTTCAATTGCAGAGACGAGGGCCTCATCGGTCGCTGCCGCCCGTGTAACACCAGTGGATGGGCGCCGTCCGTCTCGCTGAGTTCTTGATCTTTTGCGGCTGCTTCGA
>JBCCCJ010001416.1:0-1906 GCA_039033615.1 Bacteroidota bacterium | reverse complement strand
TTGCAAGAATTGGCGGATGGAAAGGATATAAAAGCCAGAATCCCCCTGGTGTCATTACTTACACCAGAGGGTGCGACCGCTTTCAGGATATACACCGGGGAATCCAACTCAGAATCTAAGATGTGTATAAACGGTAGGTTTTGAAAACCTACGAGGTCTTCCTCACGCGTTACAAACACGCGAAAGCGAACTATCGAATAAACACCAAGCCAATGTTAAACGTCTGACCGGCTCCGTCGTTCCAGGAGGCGAAGAAGTTGGTGTATAGCACTTCCAGATTGATCGCGGGGGTCACTTGATACTTTGCTCCTACCCCAGCCTGCATGAAGGCGCTCACCGGACCGAATTTGGTGCCATTTTCATTGCCCGGAAGGCCAGAGAAAGCAGGGGCAAATTGATAATTGATATTCAAGGTGGCTTTCGGCGTGGGGAAATAACTCAGGAAGGCCACGATCGGCGTACGGAAAAAAGCTTCTTGTCGAAAAGAATGCTGGTTGGTTTTGAAGCGATAGAGAACATCCAACTCCAAAAACAACTGATATTTGTCCCAGGTTTTGTCATAGAAAAACTGGGTCCACCAAGTAGCTCGGTTGTGAGACAAAAAGCCAAAATCTTCCGGTCGCTCAAGATCATTAGCAAGGGGGAAGTAGAAAATGCTGGTTACGGAGAAATTCGGCACCCGAGCTATTGGCTGAAAACGAATCCGTGGCCCCAGGGTCGTCAAAGCGGTGCGCTGGGCCAGCAGGTCGGTCTCCGTCCCGCTGAGGTAGCGAAGGGCTGAACTATTCGGATTGCCATCATAGCGCACCCCTTGCAGATTCCCTTCAATTCCTACGTTCCATCTGGCTCGCTTCGTCAGGCCAAAGTCGAGGCGAAAAATTCCGGTGTAGAAGGTTTCTCTCCGTTCCAAATCCACAAACTTCCCGTTTCCATCCCGAAAGCCTGTCTGGGTGTACAGGTTGTGAAACATCTGGAAGCGCACTTGTCCTCTCTTGAGCAATACCGAAGGGGTATAAATTTGGATATTGGTTTTGCCTTCGTCTTTCTGCGCCAATAAATCCCGAGGGTCCGGCAAAGGGGCATTTACCGTCCAGTCATATTCATAGAAGGTGGTTTCGTAACCTGCTGGCAAAGGTGTTTCCCGATATTGATTGACATAGGTGGACAACTCCTCTCCCCCCTCTACAAAGTCGCTTTTGTACCAACGAAAAATTTGAGAGTACCCAATGGTTTTCTCCATGTGGTCAATTTGTACGAAGGCAGGATCGTTGAGGGCTAGCTTAGCCTGCTGATCCAATTGGGTTTCCAAGAGTTCAGGGAAATAGGCTTCCGGCCGGATCGGTGGACAGCCATTCGCCCCACAAACCAACGCAAAATGCAGCCTCGCGTCTGGGAATTCTTTGAACGCCCACTCCTTTTCCAATCCATTCAGACTATACTTTTTCCCACCTACTACATATGCTTTGCGGTCAAAAAAGGATGGAACCTCTTGAGGGGATTCTATCGGATAAGCGGTAACCACCCCCTGAATGACGAGGAGGTTGTAGGCATTGATCAAAAATGCTTTCCGCACCTCAGGAGTTTGACCTTTCAGTTCGACCGTGGCGATTTGATCGATCAATTGCTGCAACTCTGTAGGAGAGGCCTTCAAGCTGGCATAATCAATTTTCCCATCCGAGACCTGTGCTTGTAAAAAGGTCTGCGTAGCCTGAAACCAGGGGGTCAAATCGGTCTGGGCTTGTGCCAGCGAGAAGCTACCCAGGCCAAGGAGAAACAAGAGAGCAAAGCAAAAAAATCGGAGAGTCTTCATGTCTTTGGGAAATTTGGCGAATGTTACCTCACAAAAGTGGCCCCTGGGTGGCGTTCAGAACGTTAGGCAGCGGACATAAGCATGACTTTTGGGTCT
>JBCCCJ010001415.1:0-1907 GCA_039033615.1 Bacteroidota bacterium | reverse complement strand
GCCCCAGATCAATAAAGTTGGGACTTGAATGGCCCCAATTTCCTCGCTCATGTTGTGTCGCTGGGCCGAGCGAGCAATTTTCAGGATCTTGAGCGTTTTTTGGTTGTCGCTGACAATCTCAAAGACTTCATCGACCAATTCCTTCGTAGCAGTCTCGGGAGAATAAAAGGTGTAAGCGACCCTCTCTTGGATGTAGGAATAACTTCCCCGACGGGGAAATCCACTGCCCATCCCAGACTCAAACAATCCGCTGCTGACCGTAAGAATCATGGCGCTGACCATTTCTGGGTTGCGCAGACAAAACACCAGGCCAACGTGTCCGCCAAGGGAATTGCCAACCAGGGTGCAGCGTTGGATTCCTTTGTGTGCGAGGAATTCCTCCACAAAATTGGTGAGCCCATTGACCGTAGGATCCTTGTGATTGGGATCATAGATCGGCAGGAGCGGAATGATGACGCGGTATTGGCTGGAAAACGCCTCAAAAAGGGCCTGGAAATTACTTAACGCCCCAAATAAGCCGTGTAACAAGAGGATGGTAGGGCCATTTCCTTGTTCTACATATTGAAATCCACGCTCGGAACGAATTTCGGGTAGCATGAGAGAAGGTCAGTCAAAACAATCAAACGGAAGCAACTGCCGCCAAGGCTCAAAATTACGGAATTTCTCCTAATTATTTGGACGAAAGCGAGGCAGGCCTAATCATCACCGGATGACAGTTGGTTTGTCAGAAGGAGCAGGCTGTGCAGGTGTGGTAGGATTGGAGGAGGGCGGTTTGTCGACTCCTACCCCAAATTTGTTCACCTGTTGGTTGGCTTCCCGTAGCACGCCCACCCCAATTCCGAGGGAATAGCGGGCAAAGTTTTTGACGTGCGGATATAGCATAGAACCTTGCGCATTCGCCTGAGATGGGAAGTTGATGTACGACAGCACGATCAAGCCGATGCTCAAGACAAGCGTTGCCACCACCCCGCCAAACAAGGCCCCCAAGGCATTGTCGATCTTGATGTTGACTTTGCCTAAGCCCTGGGTGAGATAGGTGAGTAAGGTGGATACCACGATGTAGGACACCACAAATGCGGTCGCCCAACTGAGGACAAACACAATTTCACCCGCCAGATTGAGCTGGAGATAGTCCAGGTACAAGGTCTCGGCGATGTTTTTCAGACGAAAGCCCAGGATGGCCGCTGCTGCCAGCGAAACCAAAAGGGTGGCTCGTTTGATGATGCCTTTGGTAGCACCGCGATACATGCCGAAGCCAATGATGGCAACGATGATGATGTCCAAGGGGTTGAGTACAAATCCTCCTTCCATATCAATGGGATGTGTCCTAAGAAAGCAATTCTTTGACCATGCCTGCCAAGACCTTGACGTCGGCTTTGCCAGCTAGTTTGGTACGGGCCTCGTTCATGACCCGGCCCATATCTTTCATGGAACTGGCACCCAAAGTGGAAATGATTCCTTTCACTTCTTCGGTCAGCTCTTCTTTGCTCAATTGTTTAGGAAGGTAGCGCTCCAGTACCTCAATTTCTTCCCGCTCTTTGGCCGCCAAATCTTCCCGGTCGTTCTCCTCATATTGACGCAGAGAATCTCGTCTTTGCTTGGTCTGCTTCAGCAAAATCTCCAATTCTTCTTTGTCAGAAAGCGGGTCTCCATTGCGATTTTCAGAGGTTTCTACCAACAGAATCGCACTCTTAATGGCACGGAGGGTGCGCTTTGCAGCATCGTCTTTGGCGCGCATGGCGGCCTTCAGATCTTGTTCTATGGTTTGTTTTAAGCTCATTTTTAGTAAATCTACAAAAATGTTAGCAAAGTGTCAGCCGCCTGCTCTTTCCCGAAATACTTCGACTTCTTCTTTCCCGGCTGATATAAATAGATGTTGAGGGATTCCTCGGTATATCCGAAAAATT
>JBCCCJ010001414.1:0-1908 GCA_039033615.1 Bacteroidota bacterium | reverse complement strand
GTCGTTTATAGCTTGAATTCGGCAGTACACTAGGTCATTCTTCTCGCTATGGGATATTGCTTTAGGGTATTTATATGATGCGTCGCCTTCAGCGGGACCAACTTTTTGTCCGCACAAAAAGTTGGCAAAAAAGCGCCGAAGCCCCATGCAACGCTCGATGCCGCCCCAGCACCATCCCGATTCGGATCGGGATGGCCCACCCGCCTTTGTGGTGAAAACTACGCCAAGAATCATTGTCTATCTCTTTGTTAAGCCTAAAGCTATTAACATTTCGCAGTCCAAACGACAATATGGGATACACCCCCTACAAAAGGAGCCCTGTTCAGGTTTGCGGCAATTCTGTACCTTCGTCCTCCTAACCCCTCAAACCACATTTACAATGAAAAACATATTGATCCTGACCCTCTGCGGCATGTGTATGGTCACGTTGGGATTCAGCCAATCCAAGGTCATGACCCCCGAACAGCTCATTGAACTGAATCGAGTGTCTGCCGTGGGGCTCAGCAAAGATGGGAAGCAAGTGATTTTCAATGCCTCCACCTATGACCTGGAGACCAATGAACGGAATAGTAGCACTTTTTCCGTTTCCGTGAACGGAGGAGCAGTGAAAGCCCTGGAGGAAGTGGGAGACTTGGTGCAAGATCCACATACCTCTCCAGACGGGAAGTGGAAACTGGTCGCCAAGGAGGTGAAGATTCAGCAGGTCAGCGGCACGGATCACTATGAAGACGTCGCCAAGTCCAACGTCCTCATCTACGACCAGCTCAACTATCGGCATTGGGATACCTGGGAAGACGGCGCCTACAGCCACATCTTCCTCCAATCTGCTACTGATGAAGAAGATGCGGGCATAGACTTGATGGCAGGCGAGCCTCATGATTGTCCGCAGAAGCCGTTCGGTGGGGGCGAAGACTACATCTGGAGCCCCGATTCGAAAAAGGTTTTATACGTCACCAAAAAGTCCGCCGGTACCGACTATGCGGTCAGCACCAATTCTGACATCTACGAATACAACCTGGAAACGCAAGAAACCACCAACCTCACAGCAGACAACAAAGGCTACGATACCCATCCGGTGTATTCTGCTCAGGGCACCCTCGCCTGGTTGCAAATGAAAAGAGACGGCTATGAATCTGACAAAAATGACCTCATCGTGTGGCAGAATGGCAAAGCGGTGAACCTGACGGCAAATTGGGATGGCACGGTGAATGGGTTCATTTGGAGCGAAGATGGCACCACCATCTACTTCAACGCACCGGTAGGCGGGACGGTCCATGCCTTTCAAATCGAGTTGCCCGGCAAGAAGAAAATCCAGCCCAGACCCAAGCAACTTTCCGAAGGGCAGTTTGACGTCAATGGCATCGTCGGCCAGAGCGGGGATCACCTGATTGTCTATCGCAGAGACATGAATCATGCCACGGAGATCTACAACTTGCATATCAAAACGGGAGAGATGGAGCAATTGTCTCATGCCAATGATGCCATCTACCAGGACATCCAACTGTCGAATATCGAGAAGCGCATGGTCACAACCAGCGATGGGAAGGAGATGGTGACCTGGGTGATTTATCCCCCTGATTTTGACCCAAGCAAGAAATATCCCACCCTGCTCTACTGCCAGGGCGGTCCTCAGGGAGCCTTGAATGGTCGTCCATGCGGACTCACCCGATCGTGGTGTGGCAATGAAGGAGTACATGTTCCCCTTCGTTTCGGTCGTAGAGTGCCCGCAAGAGCAGATGCTTTCGAAAATTGGCCCTACGCTCGTAGGAACAGTCATTACCGCGGATCAGTCGCTGATCGAACAAGCTGGTCAATGCATCCATATTGATCGACTTAATATCGGACCGTTACCAACCAATCGTCTCAATTGGTTACAGCCTCACGAAGGGAACATCATTGAGTTCCTTT
>JBCCCJ010001413.1:0-1913 GCA_039033615.1 Bacteroidota bacterium | reverse complement strand
CGAGATAGTTCTCATCTACCCGCCAAATTTGAGCACTTACTCCCTTGTCGATTTTGTCTCTTCCCTCTTTCCAGAAAGAATTGAAATCTCGCTTGGTCCCATCTACGGGCAAATAGTTGGTGATGGTAGCCTGCTCAACCTCGGCCAATTGTTCCAGCTTGGTTAAAAAAGTCTCTTGCTTTTTCCCCAAGGTATTGGCCCCCTGAATCAAGAATACCTGCTCCTTGTCATAACCAATCTGTTTGTTGAGCAAAAAGTCCATCTGTTGATTGCTGACCAAGGTACAGATGATCAGCACAATCGAAGTGGTGAACTGAAGTACGACCAATATGGACCGCAGGCTGGCATTCTTGCTGCCAAGGCTAAGGTTGCCTTGTAAAACTGAAACCGGACGAAAAGCGGAGAGGTACAAAGCTGGATATACCCCTGCCAACAAGCCCGTGAATAACGCGCCCACAAGCAAGATGGGACCTAGCCACCAGGCATCCCAGGGAATGCTGAGCTGCTTGCCCGCGATTTCGTTAAACACTGGCAGAAGGAGAGTTGCGAGCAGGCCTCCCAATAGCATGGCTATCAGGCTGACAACCACCGATTCGGTCAAAAATTGGCGGACCAAATGACTTCGCTGAGAACCCACCACCTTTCGCAGGCCCACTTCTTTGGCGCGATTGGCAGACTTGGCGGTGGATAGATTGATGAAATTGATCATCGCCAGGAGGAGAATGAAGCCCGCTACCATGGCAAACAGCCATACGATTCGTTCCTCTCCATGCGGGTAGACATCAAAAACGTTGTCGGCGGATAGGTGAATATCCGAAATGGGTTGTCCAACGAAACGCATGGTCTGTTGTTGGGCATCTGCTCCGACGTCGCCCTGCTCTTTGGCATACGGAATCAAATAATTGTCGCGGATGAGGAGGAGGTTCTCTTCCAAGGAGGCAATGCTGGTGCGCGGACTCATCCGAAAGTAGGAATCGTAATTCCAACAGCACCAACTGGCTTGTTCTCCTTCCCAAAATTCGGTTTCAGACAGGGTCAACAAGAAATCAAAATGTAGGTGAGAATTAGCAGGGAAATCCTCCATCACCCCCCCGATGGTATAGGGCCGCTCCGTTTGTTCGTTCAGAATCACCAATTGACCTACGGGATCTTGGTTGGGGAAATATTTGTCGGCTTTGGTTTTGGATAAGACCAAGGTGTTGGGTGCAGATAAGGCTGATTCTCTCTGGCCATAGATCATGGGGATTTCAAATACTTCCAGCAAAGCAGGATCTGCATAGGCAAAGCCCTCTTCGTACAAATTCTCTTCTGCCTCAATGGGACGAAATTGATTGTTGCCCGCATCGTACCAATCGTAGGGAATCAGGCGACCTGACACCTCTATTTCTGGAAATTCGGTAGAAAGGACTGGACCAATCGGCGCAGGCATGGCCGGAGAATAGGCGATCTCGCCCCGATACTCATCTTCTACCAACAAGCGGTAGATTCGATCGGTTTGCTGGTAATGCGAATCATAACTCAACTCATCCTGAACAAACAAGGCAATCAGGAGGCAAGCAGCGATTCCAATGGCAAGTCCCCCAATTTTGATGGAAGAATACAGTTTTTCTTTGGAAAGACTTCTCCAGCCAATTTTGAAATAATGCTGATACATAGCGATAGACGTAGATGAAGAGAGGCGGAGGCCTCGGATGGCAAAAGGGCGCAGGTAATTGAGAACCTGATACCAAAATAGGAGCCGAGCCTTCGCAGGCGATTGATCGCGTGCGATGTCAGAGAATTGTTCTTCCAGATCACCCAATACTTCCTCTGCCAGTTCATCTCGGATGAACCAGGATAGAAATCGTTGGGCAAGTCTGGGGGGAGCAGGATGTTGCTTCTTCATTCGCCAGACAACAGACTCAACTGAATTG
>JBCCCJ010001412.1:0-1916 GCA_039033615.1 Bacteroidota bacterium | reverse complement strand
GTGAAAGTTACGGGTTCCCCCATTCACGAATTGGACCAACAGCTTTCAGCCAGTGTCGCAGACCTGAGCCAAGAGCGGGATTCTGTTGTCCAGCGTTTTTTTGCCTTGATGGGAGAAGGGAAACAAGAAGAACTGACGGCGCCGGGCGGGCCAGTCGAGCGAATGCAAGCGATAGACAAAGTCGTTGACAGCATCACCATGGCGTTCATTCACGCCCATCCGAATACCTATGCTGGGTTGATCAATCTGGGGTATCAAAAAGAAGAATTTTCCAAAGACAGCCTCCGGAGCTTGTTTGCTGAATATTCCCCCGAACTTCAAGCCAGTCGCTATGGCCATTTGATTCAAATCCATCTCGACTATGAACAACCGCAGCAAGGGGACGATATCTATGATTTCGCGGCGGAAGATACCTCCGGCCAAACTCAGCAATTTTCCCAATTGTTGGACAAATACATCCTGTTGGACTTCACCGGAACCTATTGCGGACCTTGCATTGAATCCATCCCGGAATTGAAAGAGGTGCAGACGGCTCATGCCGATCAACTCAAGGTCTTGAGTTTCTCTACGGACGCTGGAAAGGACACTTGGATGACTGGCGTGCGTCGTGATCAGATCGAATGGATGAGCCTGTGGGATGGGGAAGGCAATTATTCGGAAACCAAACTCAAGTATGGCGTGCAGGGAATTCCGCACTTCTTTCTGATCTCTCCAGAAGGGAAAATGGTGGCGGAAGTCGGCGGGTATGGGGAAGGCCTTGTAACCAACATGGTCGAAAAAGCGTTGGTGGAAGGGTCGTAAGACTTCCCCTTTTTCCCCTTTTTGCGGCCTGATGGGATTTTTGCATTTTGCGCTCGCAATTCGCAGTGCCTCTCCTCCGATCGCTCTTACTTGAGCTTACATGTCCAATCGTTCTGATAAATTAGGAACCCAGCCCATCGGCAGCCTTCTCATCGAGCAAGCGGTTCCAGCTTCCATTGGTATCCTCATCATGTCGATCTATGGCATTGTGGATACCATTTTTGTTGGAAAATGGGTGGGGCCGTTGGCTATCGGAGCGATCACTGTGGTGATGCCGATTTCTTTCCTGATTTCTTCGGTTGGGATGGCCATTGGGGTAGGGGGAGGATCAATGATCGCCCGGGCCATGGGAGCTCATGATGAAAAACGGGCTTCTTTGACTTTTGGAAACCAGGTCAGTTTGACCCTGCTGTTGGCCTTGGTTTTTGTGTTGCTGGGCTTTTTTGCACAGGATTACCTCCTCATGGCCTTCGGTGGGCGGGGAGATTTGCTGGAACCTTCCAAGGAGTATTTCCAAATTCTGTTGATCGGGGTGCCATTCTTGGCGTGGGCGATGATGACCAACAATGTGATCCGCGCCGAAGGAAAGCCTCGCATTGCCATGATGGTGATGATTGTTCCTGCCTTGGTCAATCTGGTGCTAGATCCCATTTTCATTGTGGTCTTTGAATGGGGATTGGCGGGTGCGGCCTGGGCGACTACTTTGTCCTATATCGCCAGTGCCTTGTATTCCGCCTGGTTCTTCTGGAAAGGAAGTTCCGAACTTTCTTTTCGGTTGGATGATCTGCGCCTGCGGTGGCCGATTGTCGGGGAAATTTTCTCCATCGGTGGGGTGACCCTAGCTCGGCAGGGAACCATCAGCCTCCTTTCGATTGTCTTGAACAATGCCTTGTTCAGCTATGGGGGAGAAATGGGGGTCTCGGTATATGGCATCATCAACCGGATGATGATGTTTGCCAACTTTCCGGTATTGGGAGTTACCCAGGGATTCCTCCCCATTGCAGGCTATAACTATGGGGCGAAACTCCATGCCAGGGTCAAGGAGGTGCTGTATCGAGCCATCGCCTATGGCACGGGCTTGGCGCTGATCATTTTCACCGGGATCATGCTTGCTG
>JBCCCJ010001411.1:0-1922 GCA_039033615.1 Bacteroidota bacterium | reverse complement strand
GGGGAGAGAGGCTTCGATGGCTTCCCCATGGCGAAATGCATTGGTTTTGGAAAAAACCAACACGGAAAATCTAGGCAAATCTGGCAAGGTAGGCGCTTCTTGCTCATACACTTGCTTGCCATTGGTGATCCGATGAATGAACCAGGCACCTGCGCCGACCACGACCAGCACGACTACTAACAGGGAAATACCGAGGATTTTGAAAAACTTCTTCATTGCCGCGTATTTGTCAAATTGCTACTTTATCTCTGTCCTTGTATTCATTTGCTTCTGCCAATTCTCATAGGCAGCTTCTAATTGTTGAAGGCGGGCAGGTTCCTTCAATGCCAGATTCGTCAACTCGGTGGGATCTTCGCTGAGATGATACAATTCCCAGGCGTCTCCATTGGATTTGACCAATTTCCAGTCCCCTTCCCGATACATGCGAAATTTTGGCATACCTGCGACCCAACGCTCGGCAGCTTTTGGCTGTTTTCCATCCAAGACAGGCAACAGAGAACGACCATCTAAGGAATAGGGCAGGGGAGGAGCATGGCTGGCTACTTCCAGCAAGGTTGGCACCAGATCCACGACATGACCGATTTCGTCCGCCCAACCGCCTTTCGCGATTCTCTCTGGCCAATGTGCGATGAAATGAGTTCGCGGGCCGCCTTCATGTCCGTACTGCTTGAAATAGCGAAAAGGCGTATTGCCGACATTGGCCCAAGCCGCGCTGAGGGTACGATAGCCTTCGGCTGGTCCGGGTGGAACCAAAAAATCGCGGTTGCTATCATAGGGACAAGAACCGTTGTCTGAGAGAAACAAAATGAGGGTATTGGACAACTCACCTGCCTCTTCCAAATCTGTCAGCAGCCGCCCGATGTTCTGGTCCATGCGATCTACCATGGCCGCAAATACCGCCATTTCGAGGGACAATTCGTCTTGTTCCGTCTCGCTCAATTCCTCCCAAGGTCGATACAGGGGAATGTTCGCTCGGCGAACTTCATCGCCTGCGGTCTTGGGATGCCCCCGAAAGCGGTGGATGTTTTCGCTCGGAGGACTGAGGGGAGTTTCAGGTGGCAAGGCTCCCAATGCGTGCAGGCGCTCCAATCGGTTTGCCCGGATTTCATCCCAACCAACCCGATACATCTCCCGGTATTTGGCGATGTCTTCTGGACTGGCTTGTAGCGGATAATGGGCGGCGTGGTAGGGGAGGTAGAGAAAATAAGGTTGCTGACTCTGTCGAGCTGAGTCCAAAAAGCGCAACGCATAGTCGGTGATCACATCCGTCTTGTGAAAAGGCGGGCGCGAAACTTCAATTTCAGAAACCGCCAATTGACGGCCATTCAGGAAAAACGGATGGGTAAAAGTATCGGCGGGGGGAATGAAAAACTCATTGATGATGGGAAAGGTAAAGGATTGATCAAACGTCTCCCGAGCGTAACAATGGTCCGGGACCCATCTGTCGAAATGTTCTTTTCCCGCCATCAGGGTTTGATAGCCTGCCGTTTTCAATAAGGTGGGCAGGGCCACCGTATTCGCCCCTCCTTGGTACAAACCAGTCAAAAGGCTAGAGCGGGTGGGGTTGCATTTGGCAAGGTTGTAAAACGTTCGAAACCGAAGGCCTTGCGTCGCCAAGCGATCGAGATTGGGGGTCTGGATTTCACTCCCAAATGCTCCGATGTCAGAAAAACCAAGGTCGTCCGCCATGATGAGGAGGATGTTTGGCGGGGAGGGAGCAGCTGCCTTTTCTGATGGAGCAGCACACCCCAACCATAGCAGGCAAGCGAGTAGCCTGAAAAAGTAGCGAGTAGTCATAGGCGAAAGGTAGGGCGTCGGAAACTCTGTGCTAGGATGAAGGCCGGGATGTAGCGCAGTTTGGTAGCGCGCCTGCTTTGGGAGCAGGATGTCGCAGGTTCAAATCCTGTCATCCCGATTATGGC
>JBCCCJ010001410.1:0-1927 GCA_039033615.1 Bacteroidota bacterium | reverse complement strand
GTAGTGGCTGCCTTCCAGCCCCTGCTGAAAAATGTCGTATTCGTGATCGATTTTGATTCCTGGATCGATGATGACTACGGTATGGAACCCATCCCGCTTGAGATCTTCGATCAATTTCTCTGGCTGTGGGAAACGGTCCGGATGCCAGGTAAAGCACCGGTAGCCGTCCATGTAGTCGATGTCCAGATAGACTGCATCGCAGGGAATCTTGCGTTCCCGGAACTCTGAGGCAATTTCGCGCACCCGAGACTCGGGATAGTAGCTCCATTTGCACTGATGAAAGCCCATGGCCCATTGAGGGGGTAATTCTGGCCGACCCGTCAGGTCGGTATATTGCTCGGCCACGTCCATCAACTCCGGTCCATAGATGAAGTAGTAATTCATCTCTCCGCCATGCGCCCAAAAACTGGAAGCATTGCTACGTTCTTTGGCGAAATCAAAAAAGGTGCGGAAGGAGTTGTCAAAAAAGATTCCATAGGCCCTTCCTTCGCGCAATCCATAGTAAAAAGGAATGGCCCGGTATAGCGGATCGGTTTGGGACCCATAACCAAAGCAATCGGTCACCCAATTCTCTAGGCGCTCGCCTCTGACGTTGAGTTGACAGCTTTTGTCGCCCAAGCCAAAGTAACTTTCCTCCTGATGCGCTTGCTTGCTCATGAACACCAGATCGGTGCCCCAATCTTCGTTCCGCTCCCAATGGAAGCCTTTGTCGTCTTTGAGCAGCAATTTTCCCATCCGATCCCGAATGGTGGTCAGCAAGCCTTCCTTTTGCAGGCGAATCTCCAATTTGGCGGTCTTGACGCTGACGGAATGCTCCCGGTCAATGACTCTGATCTTGGTAGGTTCGATCTGAAAATTAGGATCTATGGCGTAAGAAAAATCCGGGTAGAAAAATCCCTCCGTGGCATAGCGAAAACGCACTATGCGATCACTCAAGACCTCCAACGCGAGAATCACCTGATTGTCGCAATGAAAGAGAACGCGTTGATCGTCTAGTTGCCAGGAAGTGAGGGTGCCAGGATATTGTTCTTTTTGATTGACTACGTGAGAATGTTCCATACGGAATTGGATTCATAAATAGTGGAAAAACCTCCCATACAAGAAGGGTACCGAATCCGCGAATAGTCGGACAAAGGTACGCAATTGCCTGAACTAATTCAGGCTCCAAGATAGTTTCTGGGATTGACCTGCTCGAAGGGTGAAAGATTCTTCCCCAACCGATACGCGAATGGGCTGAAGGTTCAGGATACTCGCCGTGAGTTCTATGAATTGGGGAGTCAGTATGAGGTCAATCGCTTGTTGATCAGGTAATAATCGACAGGAAAGATGAGGCAAATCGGCAAGAGGTTCAAAGGAAAGCAAGAGTTCATTTCCTTCTATGCGAAGCCCCAGCATTTCTGACAATATCGGCCATATCAGCCCAAAGGGAATCAACAACCACCCTTCTTCTTCCCAGCAGGCATGTAGGACCTCAGCCAACTCTGACTTCTGGGAAAATCGAGGCATCTGTTGGCGCCATCATCGGAATAGTGGTGGTGATCGGAGCGGTGCTGATCGGCCTGGAGATCTGGAGCCTCGTCGTCACCATCAAGGCCCGCCGCTTCCTCGTCGACCAGGAGAACTTTGGTCAGGCTTCGATCTATCACTTTCATGAAGCTTCCTCATCTGAGACAGACACCACATCCGTCGTTCCAGAGACACGGCAGCGGATGGCAACGGCCATGCCCACCACCGCATACGGACAGCCAGCACCGGTCAGTTCCGATCTGATCTCCTCTCTCGGAGGAAAATAGAGATAAAGAGTTGATGTTGTCTCAGACGGCGGTCTACCCGGCCCCCGTCCAGCCGCCGGCCTACCAGGAGACCAAGGACGCTCCCGTCAAGACCGATGAGACCAAGTGATTTCAGTGTTAGGAATGAAACTCTC
>JBCCCJ010001409.1:0-1933 GCA_039033615.1 Bacteroidota bacterium | reverse complement strand
TTAGAAAGTCCCACCATAGATTTGAGTTTCAACAACTCAAAAATACAACTTCACAGAGTTATGAGGTAGGAAAGTGGGATACAATGATGGAACTGTGCAGCGTTCGATGAACAGGGCAGCGATCTGCGATCTCCAACAAACGTTTCCGCTGGCTTTCGTCCAAGTTTCCTGAGATTTCGATTTCCCGGTCGATGTGATCCAGTTTCCCTTTGGGGTCTTCTTGTAGCCCTGCATCCTCAGGATATCGTTTCGCATGTTCCAAATGAACCCGAACCTCCTGTAAATCCCACCCTTTGCGATCAGCATACATCCGCAAGGTCATGGTGGTACAACTTCCCAGACCCGCCAACAGCAGGTCATAGGGAGTAGGCCCCAGATTGTCTCCTCCTACCGACAGCGGTTCATCTGCCAGCAAACTGTGCTTCCCTGCTTTGATTTCAGTAGTAAAGCCTTGGGCTCCGGTCCGCACTACGGCCTGAAGATCTGTCAGGAGGTCATCCTTTGCTAGAGGTAAATAGCGATCCACCCAACTCCCAATCATTTGCCCTACATATAGGCTATCGGCGGTTTCGGTCATCAAGTGATCGGCTCCGTCCAAAGACAGATAACTTTTGGGGTGATGAGCTGCATGATAAATGTTACGTGCATTCTCTACTTCTACCACTTTGTCCTGCGGAGAATGCAAGACCAGCAAAGGCTTGCGCATCTCTTTGATTGCGACTTGCAAGTCGGTTTTTGCGATGTCTTCTAAAAAATGTTTTTGAATAATAAATGGCCGTCCAGCGATCAATACCTGACTTTCACCTTCCGCTTGAATCCGATTTTCTACTGTCTCGAATAATTTTCTTACATGGCTTGGCTCTGCTGGTGCACCGATGGTCGCCACTGCCAAAACTGACGCCAACTTGCCAGCCGCCATCAATACACCTGCCCCTCCCATGGAATGGCCGATCAATAATTTGGGGGCTTCGTATTCCTTCTCCAGGAACGCAGCAGCGTCCAGGATGTCGGCGACATTGGTAGAAAAATTGGTTTCATAAAACTCCCCTTCACTTTCTCCTAAGCCCGAAAAATCAAATCGTAAGACTGCGTAGCCCTGTTGAGTCAAGGCCAGACTGATGTTTCGTTCTGCCCGAAGATTTTTGCCACAAGTAAAGCAATGGGCAAAAATGGCATAGGCTCTAGGCGGAGACAGAGGCGGCATTTCCAAAGACGCGGACAGCAAAAGTCCGCTTCGATTGGCGAATTGGAGACGAGTAGATTTCATGAGGCACAGATGAATAGATGGCTCATGAAACTAACAAAATTTGGCAAATGCTTGCATTCACCGAAAGAAGTAATCCCTTTGTCTCAAAAAGTCAAATTTTACATTTCTTCGAATATACATTGCCGATGTTTTACTGAATATCATACTAAAATCAATATGCGTCGGACAGTTACTTATGGTTTGCTATTCCTCTCCTTCGTGAGTTTGGGAGGCATCTTTCGATTATGGTCCCACCAAATTACCTCTATCACCGGGGTATATCTCAGTGGTTCCATCACTTCTGAGATCAATGTTTGTGGGGAAAGTGAGACCTATGGGGTAGAAATTCTCAATGCAGGAAGCGTTACCCTTACCAATGTTACGGTAGACGTACAGTTTCCTACGGGAATCACCTACGAAACTGGCACCGTCACCGATGCGAGTGGTCATGGGTGGGCGGAAGGCAATGTCTCTGACCTGAGCGCTCCTGAGTTCACAGTCAATGACCTAGCCCCTGGCCAAACGGCCCTCCTGCAAATAGAGGCAGTGGCTTCCATGGCAGTTCGGCAGGCGATTCTGGATGGGGAAGTCCTTCGCAATACCCTTCAACTCACGTGTGATCAAGGTACCATCGCTGATTGCATCGAGGCCCAGTACTCGACAGAGCCCATCATGATTCCTAATTCC
>JBCCCJ010001408.1:0-1937 GCA_039033615.1 Bacteroidota bacterium | reverse complement strand
TTTTTAGCCACCTGGCAGGCGAAGCACGGAGTCGGGCCCGTGGGTTGCGATCCCCTGGAGCTTGGCCGATCCTTACCTCTCGACCTCCCGTTTGCCCTAGGCAGGCGGGAGGTTTTGTGCTGAATTGCCTTGATTGAAAAACAAAAAAATGCCATATTAATGTCTTCCGTACTTGCACAACCAAGCATTCATGCCTTCCCCTACCTACCTATGCCTTGCTCTTGCTTTATTGATCTCCTCTTGCTTCCCAAATGGGATATTGGCGCAACTCCTGGAAGGACCAAAGGCATCGGCCTTGGTCGCAGAAGCTGAATTGATCTGGCGCGATGAGCACAATGGGAGTTTGAAACATCTGGGCTTGAGCGACAGCCTTCGACCTCCCGAATCAGAGGCCCTGCCTTGGATTCGAACCGCGCTTTCCCTTCGACCAGAAGATGGATTGCAAGCGTATGATTCTCACTCGGATCCTTTGGGTTTTACTCACCGGCGATACCATCAACTGTACCAAGGTATTCGGGTGTTGCATGGTAGGTATTACCTTCATTTCAAAGATGGGCATCTCCACTCTGCCAATGGGGAGTGGTATCCTCACATTCAGCTTTCCATTACCCCTAGCATCGAAACAAGTGTCGCGCTTGAAGTAGCCAAGACCTTTGAGACCTCCCGAGGAAATCTAGCGCTTTCGATTCCCTCCTCTGCCGAGGAATTGTGGGTGTACGCAGACACAGAAGGGATCTATCATCTGGTCTATCGCTTTGATTTATTCGTAGGAAAGGCAGGAGAAGAGCGGGCCTACCTCATGGTTGATGCTCATTCTGGTCAAGTAGTGGGCAAGGAAACCCGTACTCATCCGATCATGGTCAACGGCATAGCAGAAACCCAGCATAGAGGCCCGCAAATTTTCCAAACGGATAGCGTAGCTCCAGACAGTTTTCGGTTGCGAGACCAAAGCAGAGGAAATGGCATCCATACCTTTTCCCTGAATCACTTCACTTTTTCTTGGAACGCTACCGATATCACAGATGAAGACAATCACTGGGCTGATTCGCTCCCGCTTGATCAAGCAGCAGCAGATGTTCATTGGGGAACTCAGCTGACGTATGATTATTTCCTTCAGGAATTCGGTCGCTCCTCTTTTGATGGATCGGGGCAGCTCATGGAGAGCTATGTGAACTATGGGAATCAATTTTCCAATGCCTTTTGGGATGGGGCGGGGATGTTTTACGGCGATGGTGACAGCAGCAGTGGAGTTCTGCCCTTCACGTCTTTGGACATTGTGGCGCACGAAGTGGTGCATGGACTGACCGAACATACGGCGGGTCTGGTGTATCAGAACCAATCCGGTGCGCTCAACGAAGGCTTTAGCGACATTTTTGGGATGGTGATAGATTTCTACCAGGATTCCAGTCAAGCGAATTGGCTGATGGGAGATGAGATCAATTACCCTTTTCGTAGTGCAGCCAATCCCAATCAATTTTTTCATCCCGATACCTACGTGGGGGATTTTTGGCACGTGGGCTTGGCCGACAATGGCGGGGTGCATACCAATAGCGGGGTATTGAACCATTGGTTTTATTTGCTGGTGAATGGCGGCTCAGGGATCAATGATCATGGAAAGGCATATTGTGTCAAAGGGATCGGTTTGAAACGAGCCGCCGCCATTGCCTATCGCACCTTGACGGTATATTTGACTCCGAATGCTGATTTTGTTGCGGCAAAATACTATGCTAGAATTGCCGCTTATGACCTTTATGGGATCCGCCAGGAATTCTTTTCCACCCAAAACGCATGGCGAGCCGTGGCAGTGGGGGGCTGGCCCAATTTTACGCAGCACACGGTTACCGCTCAGTTTTCTTCCTCTTCCCAGTTTGTTTGCGATACCCCTGCTTCCATTCAATTCCTCAATCACTCGATCAACGGAGTGTATCACCACTGGG
>JBCCCJ010001407.1:0-1940 GCA_039033615.1 Bacteroidota bacterium | reverse complement strand
CTGTTCCAGAATGCGTTCGAGGGGGGGAAGTTGAGGTCCATCGGACATCATAGGGGCATATTCAGCCACCGCTTGCCGGATGGCTGCTACTTCCGCTGCCACTTCAGGATGTTGCTGAATCATGCGATCCGCCTCTTGCATCTCAGTTTCAGAGAGCAAGCCCGCAACGTACGCCTCTAGTTGGCCGGATTCTATGTAGGTCTTCCAATTCACAATTCCATCACGTTTCGCAATCGTTTGATAGCAGACCGTATGCGTCCCTTGACCGTACCCAATGGCAAATGTACGGCTTTAGCGATTTCTTCGTGTGTGTATCCTTGAAAAAATGCCATCTCGATGAGTTGGCGTTGGTGATCCGGGAGCTGTTGTACCATTTCATGGACGTGCCCCCTTTGCTCAAGGTTGCCTCCCTGACTCCCGGCAGCTTGCTGCATGGCGTGATCAGTAGAGGTGGTTTGGTGTGCCTTTTTGTACGCCCGAGAGCGAGTTTTGTCAATGGCGGCATTTCTACAAACACTCACCAACCAGGTGTAGATACTCCCCCTTTCCCGCTCGTACAGGTGTCCTTTCTGCCAAATCTTCACCAAAGTCTCCTGAAAGACATCTTGGGCTAGACTTTCCTCTTTCACAATTCGGTAAATCACCTGCAACAGCACCCGCCCATACGCCTCATAAATCAATCGGATCACGGCCTGATCTCCCTGCTGCAAAGCAGCTTGGATGTGCGCTTCCTGGTCGGTGATCGAGAGGGCTGAAGAAGCCATGGATGTGAGAGTTCCGGTTTTTGACATCAGAAAGGTACGAAAGAAGCAGAAAAGATCTGATAAAGGATCTATTCTTGGATTCAACCCTACATTTGAGAGAAAAGTTTGCCTTTTTGAAAAAAGAGTGATGACATCTCTTGCAGATTGGACATAAGGTAAGTAACAAAGACATCTATTCACCATCCCTATGTACAACTCTGCTCTGCCTTTCATGTCTCAGGTTGCACCAGATAGCCTCCCAAAATTGAGACAACGACTGGTATTTTGGGAATCAACTACGGATGACTCCCAAATCCTCAATTTCCTACAGCGATTCTTAGCAAAATTACTCCAGAAAGCGAATCGTCGTCTCATACAACAATACCATCTTTCTCAACTCGAGATCTATGCTTATCAACAATGGTTAGCCCCCAAGATAATTCCTGCGATTCATAGCTGTGAAGAAGATTTTACCCATAAATCTGAATTAGCTTCCTGGGTAAAGGACTGGTGCGAATCCAGACTTCATGGCTGGATGTTAGAACAGATTGCAGCCAAAGATCCCGAGGCCATCGGAGCTCTCTATCGATATTTGTATGCGGAGGTTCTTCCTGGTTTTCGAAAGCAAGTACGGCGACATGGAGGGAAACGAGAGTTAGCCGATGACTTATTTCAAGAAGCTTTCCTAACAGTCATCAAAAAGATTCAGGAGACGGGCTTTGAAGCGAACTCTCCTCAAAAGCTTTCGGCCTATGTAGCGGGAATTTCAAAGAACCTTTTCATTGGTTCCCGTCGAAGAAAAGCTCACCGAATGCGAGTAGATGGCGATCCTTTGGATCATCAGTCAAATACCCATTCTGTGGAAGAGGAATGGATTGAGCAGGAAAAGGCAGAAGGAATACAACTGCAAATTCACCGATTAGGCAAGATCTGCCAGGACATCCTAATTCGATTCTTTTATGAAGAAAAATCTCACCAGGAAATCGCAGCCGAGCTAGGTAAGACTGCAAAGTCTATCCGTAATCAGCAATACCGCTGTATGAAAAAATTACGTGCAGCCTGTGAGGATATGTTTGACCTCCTAACCTAGTTGAGCAATGAAACTTGGCATACATAAATACGAAGAACTGCTGGCCTACCTTCGAGGGGAAATGAACCCTAAGGATCGAGCCGCTTATTCCCAAAAATTACAAGATT
>JBCCCJ010001406.1:0-1942 GCA_039033615.1 Bacteroidota bacterium | reverse complement strand
GTTTGTGTGGCGCATCATGCCAGAAACCAAAGGAAAGACTCTGGAGGAATTGGGAGAAAGTTTTGGAGGAAAAGGCTAAGTCCAGAGGTAGAATGTCAATCCCAACATCGTCTCATTCCCAATTTACCCTGTTATGTACCGTCCGATGAAATCATTGGCTTATTTCCCCCTTCTACTCGCCCTCGTCTTTTTCAGTTGCCAACCTTCTACCGAATCAACTGTGCAAGAAGCTGAAATGCTTGCTGAGCAAGCCAACTATCAAGAGCCTCACCGCCCTCAGTTTCACTTTTCTCCTGCCGCCAATTGGATGAATGATCCGAACGGCATGGTATTTTTTGAAGGAGAATACCACCTCTTTTATCAATACTATCCAGATGCGATGGTTTGGGGTCCCATGCACTGGGGACACGCGGTCAGTACGGATCTGGTTCGTTGGGAGCATCTGCCGATTGCCTTGTATCCGGATGAGTTGGGTTACATTTTCTCCGGGAGTGCCGTGGTGGATTGGGACAATCGTGCAGGTTTCCAAACCGGAACATCGCCTGCCTTGGTAGCGATTTATACCTATCACGACCCTACGGGAGAAAAAGCGGGTCGAAATGATTTCCAGACCCAGGGCATCGCCTATAGCAATGACCGAGGGAGGACCTGGACCAAATATGAGGACAATCCGGTGGTCCCCAATCCTGGGATCAAAGATTTTCGGGATCCCAAGGTGTTTTGGCACCAAGACAGCGAACAATGGGTGATGATCTTCGCCAGCGGAGACCGAGTGCGCATCTTCAACTCTCCAGATTTGAAAGCCTGGCAGGAAGTCAGCGAATTTGGGGTGGACCAGGGCAGTCATGACGGCGTCTGGGAATGTCCGGATCTGTTTCCCCTGGAAGTAGCAGGCGAAACCAAGTGGGTGATGATTGTGAGTTTGGGCTCTGGCGGCGCGAATGGCGGTTCTGGCACCATGTATTTTGTAGGCGATTTTGATGGCAAGACTTTCACCAATGACAATCCCGCCGAAACTGTGCTGTGGCTGGATCATGGCCGTGATAACTATGCCGGCGTAACCTGGTCAGATATACCCGAAGCGGATGGACGGCGCATCTTCCTCGGCTGGATGAGCAATTGGGCTTATGCCACCAAGGTCCCCACCGATCCATGGCGCAGCGCCATGACCGTCGCTCGCACCCTGGAGCTTGCCAATACAACTGAAGGCATTAGGTTGGTTTCCAAGCCGGTACGAGAAATGGAGGGATTGCGGGAGAAGACGCATGCTCTTCCAACTACGTCTTTAACAGGCTCTTTGGATCTCACTGCTGAATTTGGCCTCGCCTCTCCCCTACTACAGATTGGGGTGGTTCTTGATCCGTCAGATACGAACTCTGGTCAGATCGGTCTGGCCTTTTCCAATTCGTCCGGTCAAAGTTTTCGCCTTGGAGTAGATCTCGAAACCAATCAGGTTTTCATCGACCGGACCGAAGCTGGGGAAAAGGATTTTGAAGCCAGCTTCGCTGGCAAGCACACCGCGCCCCTGGTCCAATTACCCTCTGGTCAGCTCCATCTGCACGTGCTGTTGGATGTTTCTTCGGTGGAGCTATTTGCCCAGGAGGGTGCAGTGGTGATGACGGATCTATTTTTTCCAGATACGCCTTACGATCAGGTGGAAGTGTTTGGGGAGGGAGAAATTGTCAAGGGGACGGTGTGGGAATTGGGGGGGATTTGGTAGTAAGAACAATCCCCCCTCCCCCAAATCAGTTTTTCCTTTGCAAGGTATCCAGCCAGTCTCTCAAGCGGGAGAGACTGGCTTTTTTGTATATTTGTTTCCTCATTTGTTTCACCAAACTCAACCCCATGAACAAAATTTTATCCCCTTGGCTGTGGGTAGGCGTGGTCTTGATGAGTGCGCTGCCGATTTCCGGCAAGGCTCAAACCACCCAGCCTTTTTCTT
>JBCCCJ010001405.1:0-1944 GCA_039033615.1 Bacteroidota bacterium | reverse complement strand
TGGATCTGCGCCGTGTTTCAACAACAACTGCACCATGTCAAGATTCTTCGCCTGAACTGCCGCCACGAGTGGTAGGCCCAACACCTCGGGGTGCTGATAATTGGGATCTATGTCCATACTCAGGTGATACCGCAACAGATCTACATCGCCGATTTGAACGGCATGGTACATTTCTTTCCAATTTCCTCCATCCATTGTATTCCTTTTTGGTAGGTCCGGTACGCTTGTTCTGGTTAGTTCTGTAACTTTCCGAGCATTTATTAGAAAAAGTCTATATTTTCCAATATAACAACTTGTCTCATGAAAATTTCTGTTTTTCGCCCCCTTCTTGCAGGCTTGCTACCCGTACTCCTTATGATCGCAAGCTGTACCCCAGATGAAACCAATGACATTCAACAAATCAATGCCAGCGTCATTGCTTTCACTGAAACGGACAACACCACGACTGTTTCTGTGCCGCTGACCCTAGTTGGTACCGTTGTAGCGCCAGTGGAAGTTACGTATCGCTGGGAGGAAGGTCAAGCCAAGAAAGGGTCTGATTTTGAAGCAGAAGGAGGAACGTTCACGTTTTCCCCTGATGAGATGGAAAAAACCCTGGAACTCCAATTGATTGGGGACAACAACCTGGAATTGACCGAAACCTTTGATCTGTTCCTGACCGTAGATGGGCGAGATTTTGTGGTCCAATTGTCGATCCAAGACAATGACCCCATCGAAGCCATCTTATCTGATGCCGATGGATTCTATACGCCTGAGACCTATGAGTCGATGACTCTGGCGTTCTCCGATGAGTTCAACGACGCTTCTTTGGATGAATCTACTTGGACCTACGAAATTGGGGATGGCTGTGATAAAGGCCTTTGTGGCTGGGGCAACAATGAACTCCAGAATTATACTAACGAGTCCGAGAACATTCGGATGGAGGACGGCAAGTTGATCATCACCGCCCTCAAGGATCAATTGAACAATTATACCTCTGCCCGTATCATCACCGAAGACAAAATTGAACTGCAGTACGGCAGAATTGACATTCGCGCCAAAATGCCCAAAGGACAAGGTCTGTGGCCCGCCCTGTGGATGCTGGGAGCCAACATCTCAGAAGTGAGCTGGCCTGAATGTGGCGAAATTGACATCATGGAGTTGGTTGGTCATGAGCCGGAAGCCACCCACGGCACCGTTCACTACGACAACAATGGTTACACCACCTCGACTGGCGTGAGCACCCTGAGTAGTGGCGATTTGTCGGATCAGTTTCACGTGTACTCCATCATTTGGGAAAGAGACGTGATCAAGTGGTACCTGGACAATGAATTGTTCAAAACCTTCACCCGAGCCAGCGGTGATGGCGGCTATCCTTTCAACGCGCCTTTCTACTTCATCATGAATGTCGCGGTAGGTGGCAATTGGCCAGGCTACCCCGATGACACGACCGTGTTCCCTCAAACGATGGAAGTGGATTACCTGCGGGTATTTCAGTAGAGATGCGAGAGTCGGGATACGGGACTTGTCGATGACATAGTAGCTCGGTCTTCCAGGCCGAGGAGAAGATTCCCATTCATTCGAATGGCATCTTGACGATAGGAGAGATCTTAGGTTCCTACCAAAAACAAGAGATCTCTCACGGGTTCGGCAGGACAATCTTGCGATTGCTTTTTCGATGAACCCTTTCCGCTTATGCGCCGTTTCCCTCACGAAGGAAACAACCCACTTTTCGGTGAAAAGAATCGGAATTGTCGGAGGCAGGACTCCGCTAAGAGTCCCAGGCTTGTAGCCAGAAAGGCCCATTGTTCATTTCCAAGCTCCGCAACCGAGGGTGCCAAAGCAAACGGGATGTACATCACGTGTCCCTTTAGCAAAAACATCCTCGTAGATGGCAGTCGCTATGCGCCTGCTTGCTTTTATGGGGCGTCTGCTTCTACCGAAATGCGAATCGCTATGCGCTTC
>JBCCCJ010001404.1:0-1946 GCA_039033615.1 Bacteroidota bacterium | reverse complement strand
GCTGGTATTGAATCCCAGTACCAGACCGCCAGAAAAATTCTGTCCCGCTAGCGGTAGCAGAAAGAGGAGCATACCTCCAAACAATGCCAGTGTTTTCATAGGTCAAAAATCAAGTGAAATATCGCCAATCCTGTCCGTCTTCGATTCGCAGCAGGGTTTCGTAAATCAACCGAATCACCCCTTCGACATCTGCTTTGTGTGCCATTTCTACGGTGGTGTGCATATAGCGGAGGGGGAGCGAAATCAAGGCAGAAGGCACGCCTTGGTTGGAATAGGCAAAGGCATCGGTATCGGTTCCGGTAGAACGAGAGGCCGCTTCCCGCTGGAAGGGGATCTCATGCTCCTTGGCGGTATCCTGAATGAAGCGCAGCAATTTGTTGTGGACGGCCGGACCGACCGTCATCGAGGGGCCATCCCCTGCTTTGACTTCTCCATGGAGGATTTTGTCGATCATCGGAGTGGTGGTATCGTGGGTAACATCGGTGACAATGGCTGCATGTGGGCGAATGGTTTCCGCAATCATCTGTGCCCCGCGCAACCCGATTTCTTCCTGCACCGAATTCACGATGTACAAGCCAAAAGGCAATGTTTTCTGGTTTTCCTTCAACAGCCGAGCTACCTCAGAAATCATGAATCCCCCAATTCGGTTATCCAAGGCCCGACCCACAAAGTAGCGATCATTCAAGGTCATGAATTCGTCCTCGAAGGTGATCACGCAGCCGACATGGATGCCGAGCGCTTCTACTTCTTTCTTGGAGGTACAGCCACAATCCAGAAATATATTTTTCAAGCTGGGCGCCTGTTCTTTGGTGCCTCGCCCACGAGTGTGGATGGCAGGCCAACCAAAAACTGCTTTGACCATGCCCTGGTCAGTATGAATGTTGACCCGCTTGGAAGGGGCAATTTGGTGGTCAGAGCCACCGTTGCGCACCACATAAATCAAGCCTTCGTCATTGATGTAATTGACGAACCAGGAGATTTCATCCGCGTGGGCTTCGATCACCACTTTGTATTCCGCTTCGGGATTGACGACTCCATAGACACTGCCGTAAGCATCTACTTCATAGGTGTCGATGTAGGGCTTGAGGTAATCCAGCCAAAGTTGTTGACCGCCGGATTCAAAGCCAGTGGGAGAAGGATTGTTGACATAGGCTTCTAAAAAGGCCAGCGACTGCTCGGTCAATAAAGGAGTATCGTTCATAAGGGTGATAAATCAAAGCGTATTGCGAACAAATCTAGGCATTTAGACAAGAGGAAAAAAACTTCCCCCCCTTCATATCTGAAGAGAGGGAATCAGCGAATTTGACGACCTAATCAGCCTAATATTGGCAAGGAGGGAAAGGGTTAATAGGGCAACTTCCGTCGGAATACGAATACGCCTCCTTCATCTCCCGCCCTGCGTAAGGGATTTCCTCGGGGGCGTTGTTCTACTTCTCGGGCCATTAGGTCGGTTACGCCCTTGATCAATAGATTTGCTGGCAACTCTGGCTTGAGATTGTATTGCAAATATTTGATGAGAGAGGCTGCAAATGGACTGTTGGTACCAGGCGCTCCATCCCACACCTTCTCGATGTCTCCTGAAGTAAACGCCCACCGAGAGGGGCGATTCAGTTCGAGTTCTCCCCGATGAGCCGAGAACAGAGAACCCGCGTAACAAGCATCTGCAAACAACAGGGTATGTTTGGTATGAATGACCCGCAGATAATCGTGGATGGTGCTGTTGGGGATAAAGTCAGGCACCGACAGCAAATTCCTTCCCACCCAGAAAGTTGAATACGTAGTTGTTTGCAAAAGCAGTCTTACGTTCGATTCCATCTTTTGGCGTATAAAGAGAATTAAAGACGGAGGCAGAAGCCAGATAGTAGAATCCCTTATGAAGGTACTGCTCTAAGGTCAATTCTATACCGTAGTTACGGCCTGTCCCATCGTTTACCAAAGCACGAGGG
>JBCCCJ010001403.1:0-1949 GCA_039033615.1 Bacteroidota bacterium | reverse complement strand
GAGCTTCGTTCGAGAACAGCTTTCGAAAAGCCTTCGGTTGCTCGTAGAGCTGAAATCATCAAAGCAAAATATCGTCAGTCTAAATACGCTGAAGAAAACTGCTGATCCAAAATCAGGCTGAAAGCTTCCTGATTGGACACATAGGGAAGATCGGTGACGGAGGCCCAGCGGCAAGAGTCTGTCCCCGGGGCGATCATGCGGATCAATCCCTTTCCGCTGGTGGCGACCCACCAATCGCTTTTTCCAGGTACTTGGAGCAGGTCCCGAACCCGAAATCTGGGCATCTCGGCGGTCCGTGGCATCGGTAGCGGCCCCATCTTGCCCGCATCTGCTTCAAGTACATAGACCCCATTGCGGTGGGTTCCGATGAACCAGGTCCCTTGCCACCGCCCTTTGCCAGCCTTCAACGACCAGATGCCCAAGACTGCCGTATCGGAGACTGGAAAATGCTGTACCCCTTGCATATCGGGGGAATAGCAGGTCAAGCCTCCGTCAATGGTGGCAACCCATACCTGATTGAGCGAATCCAGCACCATTTGGCGGACCGACCAGCCCTTCAGTCGTTGTTGGGGGGGAGATTCTGGCGTAAAGTGCGCAAAGGGCGCTCTCAGGATTCCTGCCTGGAGGTCAGCTGATTGGAGAGAGGCGGCTTCTATTCGAAGGACTCCCCATCGAAATCCGCCAATCCATAGGTTTCCCATTCCATCCTCAACCAGACTCACAATTTCAGAAGGTTGGAATTGCTGGTCATCATGGGTGATTTGTTGAATGGGAAATAAGCCTTCGGGAGTTCGGACCAGCAGCCGCCCTGAATAGGTGCCCAGCCAAAACCAGCCTCTTTGGTCTCGCAAAAAGCTGGTGACAATCTCTCCTTTGGCTTCCGATTCCGGCAACAACTGGGGCAGCGCGTGTTCCGCAAAGGCTGAACGGCCCATCTCACTGAGCAGAATTCCGCCTTTGTAGAGGGCCAGCCAGACAAAGCCTCGGGAATCCCAGTACACGTCCTTGATGACATTGGTGGGGAAGGCCCGACCTTTTTCTCCATGGGCCACGTAGGTCGCCTGGACTTCCCAGTTCGCATTCAACACAAAGAGTCCCTGGTTGGTCCCTACGTATAATTCGTCCTCCGGCCCTTCTTCCAGGTCATTGATCAAGGTAGCCGCTCCCCCTACTTGGCTCACCTTCTCAAAAGAAGTGGCGCCTTGTTCCCAATGGTACAATTCATTTTCTCGATTGACAGCCATCCAGCCCCCTTGCCGAAGCGGGAGCAAAAAGTCTGGAAATGGAAGGGAAGATTCTACTTCGATTGCGCCCGTGGGCAGGTGGAATTTCAAGAGTTGATTGACGGCAACTATCCAAATCCAATCCTGGTCAGCAGTGGGCAACAGCTGTTTGATCCGGGTTTGAGGCACATGAGCGAGTTGGGGGGGAATTCGATAGCGTGCTTGTTCAACAGTGGTCGGATGATATACGTACAGCAAATCTTCCCATCCGATCAGGAGTAAGCTGTCGTCAACTGGCAAAGGAAGCGTAGGAGACATGGGGCTTCCCGCAAAATCCGGGAAGGGGATGTCAATGGGGAAGATGGTTTCGGTGTTCAATTGGAGCCAGCCTGCCCCTTGACTGCCGGAGATCCACAGGACTTGTTCGCCCAGCCAATTCCCTTCTTTGATTTCTTGGATGCGGCCTTCTGGCCAACAAATCTCCTCCAGGCTATCACAGGAATAGGTAATCAGGTCGAATCCATCATATTTCAACAATCCCTGATCATTGGCGAGCCAAAGGAGGCCGCGACTGTCGCGGAACACCGCATTGTTGTCTTCTGAAGGGAGGGCCTGCTGGAATGTCAAGGGATAGAATTCCAGGTTGCTGGTGGGATTCATTTGCCCGAGTAGGTGGGAAATGCCTCCAAAACTGGTCAGAAGCACAAAAAGCGAGCAAAGGTTGCG
>JBCCCJ010001402.1:0-1957 GCA_039033615.1 Bacteroidota bacterium | reverse complement strand
GGCCAGGACCGCGTTGGATTTTCTGAGGTGGGGAAATTGATAAGGGGCCAAACTGAAGGTACCAGTCCCATCATTGAGCAAAAATTCGTGGAGATCTGTATCCTCTGTTACAAATAAGAGGTCCAGATCTCCATCTCCCTCCGCATCAAACACCGCAATGTCCTCCGAATCCTCTCCCGTAAAGCCTTGTGGGTACGTTTTTGCCTGGGGAAATGCTTTGGTGGTATCAATGGAAAAATGACCGCTGCCATCGTTCCAAAAAATCCAATTTTGGGTTACTTCTCGGGCAATGACCACGTCCTGATCCCCATCATTGTCCAGGTCGGCAGCTACCACATCCATGCTCCGATCTCCAGCGTAGGCAAGCGGGAGGCGTTGGGTTTCTTCAGAAAACAATACTTGCTGCGCCTGGAGGGCCAAAAAGCCCGTCGCAAACCAGCTGATCAGAAGCCAGCGTTTCATAGATGTTGTTGATTTTGTTCAAAGGTAGGGCGGCCTACCAATCATCTATGGGAACATCTTGCCAATTTCCCAGGAGTGGTCCCCCAATGCTTTTTGAAGCGCTTGATGAAATAGCCTGGATCATCGTAGCCCAATTCATTAGCGACTTCTGACACACTCCAATCCCGCTGACTCAGGAATTGGTGGGCCAAGTGGAGTTTCAGGGCTTCGTGATAGACAAAGAGGGTTGTTCCAAAGCATCGCCGAAACAGACGGGAAAGGTGAAAGGGACTGAGCGCACTGGCTTGAGCGACTGCTTCCAAGGAAAAGGGTTGTTTCACATGGTCATGCAGAAAGGCTTTGGCCAGTTGAAGGCGCTGAAATAGCTCGTGTTGGGTGCTGGGCTTTTTGCTTTGCAGGCGGAGTTGTTCTCCTCGCAATTGTCGGAGGAAAGGGAGCAAGTGCTCTGCCAAGTGATACAGGTATTCGTAGCCTTGGGCTTCCCAATCCAGGTGTTGAATCTCTGCCCTGAATTGGTCCAAAAAAGGGCCTATGGGATCATGTTGATAGGCGATGAGGCCCCAGGGAATTGCCAGTGCTTGGGGGCCAGACTCCCAGTCTCCAGCGGCAGCAAAGAGGGTTTTTCGGGGAATGTCGATGCACATGCCTTCTTGAGGTTCTTGTTCATAGACAAACGCGCCGAAATGCATCCCTTCATCCATCAACAGGAGTTGGCCCGGCTTGGGTCGATAGGCTCGATTGGCGATTTCATACTGCTCAACCCCTTTGGTAACCACTTTGAGGGCCACCCCACGGCTCACGCATTGGCCTTCGAATACCGAGGCGCTAGAGGTGTCGACTCTGCCGTGATGGTTGTTGAGATAATCGGTTAGCTGTAACATGGAGCAGTTCTTTGATTGCAACTCAATCCATGCATAAAAAGGCTATTCGTATATACGTTGATTCTCGGGGGCTCGCTGCCAAGGATGCGTTTTTGGCAAGAATTTCCAAACAGCAGGCTGCTGGTTTCGCCTTATGTCGTACTCAGACTCACGGATTCGCCCCGATACCGAAGCACATTCTGCCAGAACATGCGACCGACTCGTTGGAGTTTATTAGGATATTGGATAAACCGCTTGTTGACAGGCTTCCACCCTTCTGGAGCGACGCGAACCAGGAGACGGAAGCCGGGATTCAAGTCTCCTTTGAGCTGGCGTTTTTCAATTTTGATCTCCTCCACTTCTTCCAGGGGATAGGAGGTGTTTTCTGTTACTCTGACTCCTTGTTTATGGAGAAAGGAAATGGTTTGATCCTGACGGTCAATTTCTACTCGGCTGCTCGATCCAATGAATAAGGCAAAGGCAAATCCGATGATGCTGAACAACAATCCTGCTTCAAACGGGAGCTTACCGATGGCTTCCATTCCGTGGTGAAAGGCCATAGCAGCCATGATGATGAGTCACGCGAAGAGGTGTTCCGCGCCTCCGGCCCGACAAGCGCCACATCGATCGACGTC
>JBCCCJ010001401.1:0-1963 GCA_039033615.1 Bacteroidota bacterium | reverse complement strand
CGGCGGGTAGGCCACGAAGTCCGAGGTGCTGGGGCGGCCTTGAGCGTTGCATGGGACTTCGGCGGTTTTTTGCATCCTTTTTTGCCGACAAAAAAGGATGGCCGGTTGAGCTTGCGAAATCCCGCTTGCGGGACAGGCGACGTCATTCTTGGCCAACAGAAAATCAGGAGGGATTCAAGAAATGTCCAGTGGTATGGGGAGGAGGCGTAATCCGGCTCCTCTTTTCCACTAAAAGGGTAGAAGAACCAGAAATTCTTCCCAGCATCCTTTTTCCCACGGATGGTGCTGAAGAATTCCGGTGTAATGCCCAGGTAGGAGGAACAGGGTTCGCCTTACAGTTGGAGCAGGGATTTTCGAGGCACCGCGGCGGTTTGAAAAACGGACTTCACGATTCCTCGCTCTCCTTCAGTCAACTGAAGGTGGCGGTCCAGGTGGGTAAATAATAGATCGTGGGGCATGGGAGGGAGAAATCGTAAGGTAAAAAAGATAGCACAACATGGACGGAGGGCGGCCTATGCAGTTCATCAGCACCGCATGTTCTCGCGATTCTCCGGTAGGTACGGAAGGTTGTGCTTCCACATGGTACCAAATAAATGGACAGAAGTTCTCTTTCCTACTCACTACCTTAACAATGGCGACTTCATCCTTTACCCATTGCCATGAAAGGAACACTTGCTACTACCCTAATCGGGATCATTTGCTGGATTTGCCAACCGTTTCACCTGTTTGCGCAAACGGAAGATTCTCCTCTTTGGCGAGTTGAGTTAACCTGGATTGCGAGTAACTCCGTTTTTGGTGAATACGACATCCCGACCGCTCAATTGCCTCGACTGGAAGTGATTCCCACCAGACCCACCTTTCAGATTGGCACCTCGTATCGGCTGACCCCTACTCTGCGCTTGGGGCTCCAGTACACGGATCACAAGTATCGGCAACAACTGACCTTTACTGATCCCGCCTTGATTGGAGAAGAACGAATGAATCCCGCTGCTACCGCTAGTTTCCAGTATCGCTATACCGATCAAAGCTTGTGGGCCAAGCATCAATCGTTGGGCCTTTTTGTCAATAAACAGCTTTGGACCTCGACCTACCTAACCATAGATGCTCGCCTCTCTTATGAGCAACTACGGTTGACATTGGACACCTGGAATCGTCCCATATACGACGGCCTTTCTCTGAACGACCAATACGGATGGGACCGAGTTTGGATGCCTGGGGTAGGGGCGGGCCTCTCAGCCCAGATTCGAATACTCCGAGCCGTGCGCTTGAGAATCTCGGCCATGGGAATTCAGGGAATCAAATGGCTTCGGGTGGACTCTCCAGCCCCGTTTCGCTATGCTCACCTGGGCTTGGGACTAGAGACAGACGTCCCTGAGTCTACCCAAGGATTACGCCACAACACCATCTTTGTGGGCATCGGTCTTCCCAGTTCGATTTCTTATGAGCGCTTGCTTTGGGCGGGCGACCAGTTGCGCCATTCGCTTCGCGCCTTCGCCTTTTATGCCAGCATCGGCTACGACCGCATCTATCGAGGCGGGGCCTACAACCTCAAGTGGGGCAACAAACATCACTTCCTCCTAGCTGAAGTTCAAGGAATGGGCAATCTGGAACTGACTTGGGGGGGCGTCTTGGGCTACGAATACCGCTCTTCCCGCGGATGGGTGGTGCGCATAGATGGCGGGGTGGTAGAAAGACCCAATTACCGAGTTCGGTGGCGCAATACCATTCTCCAGAGTCAGTTGATGCTGGGATATGCTTTTTGAAGAGATGCTATCAACCGATCGCTAATTGGAAAGCCAATTTTTTTGAAAAAATCTCTCTGCACTTTTGGTTTTTTGCACCTGCTAGTTTTACTTTGCACAACCTTAGGAAAAGGAGAAAAATAACTTCTCTGATTTCCCCTAAATTCCTCCTTAGCTCAGTTGGTTAGAGCGGTTGACTGTTAATCAATAGGTCCTTGGTT
>JBCCCJ010001400.1:0-1968 GCA_039033615.1 Bacteroidota bacterium | reverse complement strand
TTTCTCCAGATCGTCCAGGTCGCTTTTCAGGCTGGCCTAAAGGGGATTCGGATTTCTGAAGGGATGGATAAGGGATGGTTTTCACTACTTCTTTCCCCTGAATATTATGTTCGAGATTGGATCAAGGAGCAGGAACGAGAATATCAACGCAGAATCAAATCCCTGATTTCCAAAACAGAAGTACCTCACATTCCAGAAGAGGAACTTGGTCTAACAGATCGCTTTGCTTTGTCAGACTTTTACTTAGCCAATGAGCCGGAAATCGAAACTCCGTCTCTTGGGGCAGCTTACCTGCTTAGCCAAATCGCCATTAGCTTTGCCTCCCATGATCGGTGGCTACCTTCCTGCATTCCCCTCCTTCATCGCGAGTTAAGGGAAGAGGGGGAGCCTGAAAGTACAGTCGAAGCAAAAAACTGTGCGACCTGGGAGAGTTGGCAGAATTATGCTCAGGCATTAGAGCGGCAGAAAATTGCCAGTCTTCAAAAGGGTAAAGCCTTGTGGGAACATAGAGAAACCGAATTCCCTCACCTAATATTTTGTGGCAAAGCTGAAAAACAACTGAGAAATCTTACCGTTTCGGATACGGTATTTCGCCAATTGTGGGACGCTCTCTACAAATTGAATGATTTCTGCGAAACCGGACGTAAATTTTCTCTTCGGGAAATCCAAGAACAAACTCAACTACGGATGTCTGACGAATCAGAAACAGTCAGAACCAATCCAAGCCTTGCCCAATTACGGACCTTCTTGATAGAGGGGGAAAAGGTGTACTTTGGGTATCACATAAAAAATTTCAGTGGCGCCTTGCGCCTGCATTTCTACCCAGATCAAGCAAGGAACCGAATCTACATCGGCTATTTTGGCAAACATCTCCCCACCGCAAAGCACTAATTCTCTATCCCATGACCTCCCAAACCAATGAACCCGCCCTCGAACGCGCCATCGAACAAGCCCTTACGGGTACCAAAAGGGAGGAACTTACGGAGGCAAAAGGCTCTGCCAATCCAACCTCTTCGGCTGATGCTCTGAACCCACAGGCCCACGATGGTCAGGCGGAATACGGCCCTGGCGAGGGCTACTACCTCGGCCTTTCAGAGGATTTCGATTGGGACTACGTCATCGATGAAAAACGCTTCTGGCATTTCCTGGAGAGTACACAGGCAGAGGAGTTGAAGAAGCTGCAGCGGTCGGGGGACTGGAAGCTGAAGATTGTGCAGCGCTACGACCGCATGGTGAAGAAATACGGCCTGCTACGCCTGCTGCGCAAAGGTCTGGAAGTGGAAGATGCCCACTTTACCCTGTTTTATGAGCTGCCGTTGGCGAGCAGCAGTCAGCGGGTGCAGCAGCGCTTTGAGCAGAATGAATTCAGCGTCACCCGCCAGGTGTTTTTCAATCGGGAGCAGCCCCGCCAATCCATCGACATGGTCATCTTCCTCAATGGCATGGCCATCGCCACCTTGGAATTGAAAAATCACTGGACGGGCCAAAATGCCCGCGTCCATGGCCAACGCCAATACAAACGGCGGGACCATCGACAGCCCATCTTCCAGTTTGGGCGCTGCATCGTCCATATGACTGTGGACACCGATGAGGTCTATATGACCACCCGAGTGAATGGCAACAGCACCTACTTCTTGCCTTTCAACCAAGGCTACAATCACGGCAAAGGCAATCCAGTGAATCCCTTCGGCCACCGCTCCGCCTATTTGTGGGAAGAGGTGTTTCGGCGGGAGAGTCTCGCCAATCTGTTGCAGCACTTTGTGCGCTTTGACGGAAAAGCGAAAGATCCCCTTTCCAGCAAAACCCTCTTTTTTCCCCGCTACCACCAGATGGACGTGGTGCGGAAGGTTGTGGCGCACACCCGGGAAAACGGCGTCGGCCATACCTATTTGATTCAGCACTCGGCGGGTTCGGGCAAGTCCTATTCCATTACCTGGGCGGCCTACCAACTCATCGAGGTGTACCTGC
>JBCCCJ010001399.1:0-1972 GCA_039033615.1 Bacteroidota bacterium | reverse complement strand
TGGGGGGAAAGACATCGCATCAACCCGAACTTTTTGGTTTGACAGACCTCTAGAATTTGTGCCAGAATTGAATTTTCTGGTACATGCCGGGGACTTTTCGTTTGATAGCCATCATTTCATCATAAAAGGCTCCAAAATTGTGCTCTCCTACTTCACAATTCCTCAAGCACAGCATAAAAAGCTGGTTTCTCCGCGTCCGGATTGCCACTCTCATTGCCATAATGGATTCAAAGGCATCATAATTTTGCCGAAAACTAGAAGTTACTCCGCGAGAATAGAACAAGTCTATCCTTTGAATCTCCTGAAACGGTACTTGGATAGGCTCGGCTCCCGAAGGATTTTCAATGAGGAAGAAGTCGTAGCCCACTTGGAATGCTCCCATGCTATCAAAGGTTTTGGACCGGGAACGGATGGTTCTACTTATCCAATTGCCTATCGAAATCAGTAAAAACACGAGGGCAAGCTCTGGACTTCCCGCATACAAAGCCCCCATCACACATAGTAAGGAGAGGCCAACAATGGCGTTGCTGAACTTGACCCACCACATGAACCTAGGTGGGCGAACAATGGGGAACTCCTTATAGGGGGAAAGGTCTTTCATTGCATCAAGGAGCTTTGTTTAGGAAAATGGGTTGGAAAAATCTTTCTCAATCCACTGCATCAAACACCTGCACCCGGGTCCACAAGGCCGAACAATTCTGAATGAAGACGTCATGATCAGCATGGACCTGATAGGCGTCATGATCTGCTTTGTTGGCAAAGGTCAGTAACAAAGAGAAATCAAAGCTCCCATCAACTACGTCGCGCTCGGCAGGAGGAGCGGTTCCTACGTGGATGGATTGAACTTCAGAGATGCTGCCAAGTTTGGAGACTTCCTGATGAAAGTAGGCCTTGTCAGCGTCTTCTTTGAGCCAGAAAAATACGTGGTGAACGAACATGGGATTAATTGATTAGGGAACAGGGAATCCCGATACTCGGGATCTCACTGCGTTCGACAGGGAACAAGGAAATTTCAAAAATCCGAAGGAATGAAGCAAGTTTTTTTGAACCCTGAACCTTGAAATATGAACCTTGTCAAGAAGCCTGTCAAGTGATCTTTGACAAAGCTACAGCAATTTCGGTTGCGAGGCGAGCATTGTTGCGGACCAATTCGATATTAGAGACGAGGCTTTGCCCTTCGGTAAGGTCTTTGATGCGGCCAAGGAGAAATGGCGTAACGGCCTTGCCATTGATCTGCTGGGAAGCGGCATCAGATAGGGCTTGTTCGATGGCGGCATGCATCACGTTTCCGGGCAGGCTATGACTGAGGGGCACGGGATTGGCGACCAAGGCACCACTTGGATAGCCCAATTGCCATTGGGTGTGTAAGGCCGCGGCGATGGCGGCGGCTTCGTCCAGGCGATGGGGCAACTTTAATCCACTTTCCCGACTGTAAAAAGCCGGAAATTCATCGGTTTGGTAGCCAATCACTGGCACGCCCATGGTTTCGAGGTATTCCAGGGTCAACCCCAAATCCAAGATGGCCTTGGCTCCGGCAGATACAACTGCGACCGGGGTTCGCGCCAACTCCTGCAAATCCGCCGAAATGTCAAAACTGGTCTCCGCCCCGCGATGTACTCCGCCGATGCCTCCCGTTGCAAACACCCGTATTCCTGCCAAATGCGCGCCGATCATGGTCGCTGCGACCGTCGTGGCTGCCGACTTTCCCTGACTCAAATACAGAGGCAGGTCCCGACGACTGGCTTTGGCAACCTCTGGATGTTGCCCCAAATATTCCAAATCGGCTTCTTCGAGCCCTATGTGAAATCGGCCATGCAACACCGCAATGGTCGCCGGAACGGTTCCTCCTTCCCGAATGATGGCTTCTAAGCCTTTTGCCGTCGCTACATTCTGTGGATATGGCATGCCGTGGGCGATGATGGTCGATTCGAGGGCTACCACCGGACGACCCTCCGACAGGGCGGTCTGTACC
>JBCCCJ010001398.1:0-1976 GCA_039033615.1 Bacteroidota bacterium | reverse complement strand
GGCTCAGTCATCAAATACTGGCAGGTCCGCAATGAAATCGCCCGCAAACGGGGCCATCAGTGGTTTTATGGATTGGCAGTAGGCTTGATCGCCCTGGTGATTGTATTTTGCTTGTGGCCACCCATTCCTCCGGGAGCGGTAGCGGGTTCCTCGACCTTGTTGATCATGTTTCCTTTCCTCCGGAGAATTCGGTCTATGGCTCGCAAATGGGGGTTGTAGATGATTGTTTAGCTAACTAGAAATGAAGAAAGTCCTCGCATTTTTCAAAGAACATTTTCGGACGCTGCTGCGACTCTTGCCTCGGGCAATTGCTTATGCGCTGCCGTTGATGTTTGTCTATCGGGGATTGGTCGCAGGGTACAATGGAAGAAGTGACGTGGGCTGGGGGGGAATTCTGTTAGCTGGTTTTTTCCTGAGCATTGTTGGTTTTTACATCGCTCATTATACTGCTGAAGGGATCAAATCCTGGTTGGCAAAATCTGAAGAAGAAATATTGTGAAACAAGCTATTCATCCATGATCCATCAAGTCTTACCCATCATTGTGGGAGAACTCAATGACTTCTTCCAACATCGCTTCGACTCTCCAGAGGATCGGGTGGTCATGGCCAATATTGTCAATCAGGACGGGACCGTGGCGATAGAAGGAGAAAACAAAGTGGTGGTGTCCCTGATCAACGTAGAGCGAGATGGGTCCAACCAAATGGCGGGAACAGGCGGTCCTAACCCCCCGGTTCACATCAATCTATACGTATTGTTTGCGGCCTATTTCAACAACAACAACTACATCGAGGCCCTCAAATTCATCAGTGGAGTGATTGGTTTTTTTCAGGGGAAAAATACCTTCAATCATCACAATACGCCGATATATCCCTCTGAAGCCAGCCAAATTCGAATGGAAATTGTCAACATAGACTTTCGGGAGTTGAGCAATCTATGGGCTTCCTTGGGTGCCAAGTACATTCCTTCCGTGATTTACCGAATGCGAACCCTCAATATGGATGAGGACATCATCGATGATGATCTTCCGCCAATTGCTGGGTTCGGAATTTTCTAAACCTTTCATCCTGTTTCATTATGGTCAAGCGTGCCCTCATACAACTCTCCACTCAGGCCCTGGACAAATTGTTCAGGATCAACTGCCTGCACGAGTATTATGGAGATCAGGTATGTCGGGACCTGGAGCTGGTTCCCTCTCCAGAAACTGAAACGGAACTGAAGAATTGCCGCCTGACGTTCAAAAATCTCCCTGGCGGTGGGATTGTCTTTTACCACAAAACCCAAAGCACTCCCATTTTGAAGTCTCCCGCCTTCCGGCCTCGGAAGCTGACTTTCCTGTTGAAGAATACCAATAAAAATTTCCTCCATTTTTCAGACCTTCCTTATCTACCCGAGGGAGCAATATATTATCTCAACAATCTCGGTAAACCACCAAAGAAGGGAGCGTTCCAAGCCTTACATGAAGGGCCGTATTTGCACGCAGATCCTGCAAAGCCGATGTATGTGATGCCCACCATTTTTGACTTGTCCTTTGCGAAGGAGGTCGCCTACAAAGATATCGTAGTAGTGGATGCGTGGGGAAATCAGGTGGAGCTACCAGATCTCAGCATCGAACGCTCAGCAATCAAACGCCATCTGCACCCGATTGATTTGTCTGACCATCCAGAAGGGCGCTATCAAATCAAAGCCAAGGGAATCAAAGAAGTGGTACTCGATGCCTACGTTGGTGGTCCGACATTGGAAGGAGCCTTCGGGATAGTTGACCTGTTTTTTACCTCCGAAGTGGAAAAGGCCAATCAAATTGCCAATGACCAAGAGATTCAGTATCGGGAATTGGAGGTGAGAATCAATACCCGCTCTACTTATTGGCGTTACTACCTGATCAATCGGACGGACGCGATTTTCAGCGATCAATCTATCACCAATCAGGATAAAAAACTCAAGTTTTCGAAACCAGAAGAAATTCAGTTGAGAAACG
>JBCCCJ010001397.1:0-1977 GCA_039033615.1 Bacteroidota bacterium | reverse complement strand
CATCTCTTTCTTCCTCCAAAGCCATATGGATGATTGTTTTGTCCTGTGGATTGAGGGGGAGATATGGGGTTAAGGCTTCTCGGTTGATGACCGCAAAGCCATCCTTTGCCACCTCAATGGAAATTTTTGCACCCGGCTTTTTATCCAACATGATGAATTCGAAGGTTCCCAGATCCTGATCAGACATCTGGGTAGTATAGCCGCTGACATTGATGATTACGCCCCCAAAAGGAGGAGAAGTCTTTTGATGGCCCAGCAGGACTTGCCCACTGAGGGTTTGAGCAAGAATGAGGTTAGGAAGCCAACTGACCATGAAAGAGAGAACAATCAAATAAGCAAATCGGGTCATGGAAATATGTACCTTGGAAATAGAATACCGGAAATGTAGGGGAAAAGCGGATATTCGTAAGAGGTACGAAAAAGCACACGCGTTTGTTGAATCGTCCCAAAAAGTTCGGAAATCATGGGTCTAGGCTCCCCCTAGGCTCTTTGAGCATCGATGATCCCAACGGCCTGGAAGCACCCTGCACGAAAAATCCTCCATTTGCCTATCCCCTCCCCGATGTGTATTTTTCTGAAGGTAATCCCTTGGGCTCGACTACTTTGCTACGCATATGAATGACTCACTTTTTGGCATTCCCGACTTGGACATCTATTTGGTGGCGGGGATTTTGGTGCTGTTTGGGATCATCGAAATTGCTGCGGGATATTTGCAGCGAACCCAACGCAAACTGGGGGATTGGATCCAGGAATTCGGGGGCTTCCTGGTGTTGTCGCAGTTGATCAAGCCGGGCATATTGTTGGCAGTCATCGGTTTGGGTCATGCTTTCTTGCCGAGTTGGGAACATCTGTTTCAGGATTGGGCCTGGTGGATCATGTTGCCGGCTTTTTTGCTGGTGGATGATTTGTTGCAGTATTGGTACCACCGCCTCGCGCATGAGCGGCCCTTTCTCTGGAAGCTGCATCGGGCTCATCATCAGGCGGAGGAAATGGGCTTTTTTGTCTCTTATCGAAACGCCGGTCTCTACTACCTCATGATGCCGAATATCTGGTGGATGAGTCTGTTTACTTTTATGGGTGGAGGCATCGGCGTCGCCATGGGGCTGGTGTTGAAGCAACTGGTCATCATCGGCTCACACAGCACAGTCAAATGGGACGCGCCGCTCTACCGCAGCAAATGGGGCCTACCTATCGTTCAATTTCTGGAGCGCATCCTCATCACCCCGGCCTTTCACCACGCCCATCACGGTCGCTCCCAAGTAGATGGCATCAGCGATCCCAATGGCAATTTTGGGAATATGTTTTCGATCTGGGATCAGCTATTTGGCACCGCGATGTACACCCACCAATTTCCAGAAGAATACGGCCTGCAAACCCAAACCGAAGATCATTGGTCGGCGGCTTATTTCTATCCGGCCGTGGCCTCCAAAGACGAAAACAGTGTCTTAGCTCGATCCTACACCAACGACTCCACCGCCACCCCTGACCCCATCTGGGTAGAATTGAAGGAAGGAGAAGCCTATCTTTGGTGCCAATGTGGGCACACCAAAACTGCCCCTTTTTGTGATGGATCCCATCATGGAACGGGCCAGAAACCGCTACGCTTCGTGGCTGCCAAAACGGGCAAAAAACGGCTCTGCAATTGCAAATTGACCGCGCATGGACCGTTCTGCGACAATTCCCACGTGCGCTGGGATCGGGACAAGACCCACCGTGGCTAACACCAACTTGGTATAGGCTTTAAAAGATAGACCTATGATCATCAAAAATTTCCCAAGTAACCAATATAAAGTCATGAAAGAGGCCGTGGATAATGGCGGCAAGTTTGTGACCTTCCGATATTGCTGTGGGTTGATCTTTTATATATTTTACGATTCCGCAGGCATCTACTTTGTGGAGTCCAAGAAAGATGCTTTGAAAAAAGGGCTATCATTTACCTTTTTGACTTTTTTCCTTGGGTGGTGGTTCTTACCTACT
>JBCCCJ010001396.1:0-1982 GCA_039033615.1 Bacteroidota bacterium | reverse complement strand
CACGCCAATCGTTTGATTGACAAACGTCGCTCAGAGTGCACACATCCTACTGAACAACGGTCCAAATGATGGCTACTAGCGCAGCTCTCACCACACAGGCGGGTTGGCCATCCCGATCCGAATCGGGAAGGTGCTGGGGCGGCATCAAGCGTTGCATGGGACTTCGGCGCTTTTTTGCCTCCTTTTTGTGCGGACAAAAAGGAGGTCCGTTGAGTTTGCGAAATCCCGCTTACGGGAAAGGCGACACCATGGTTGAATGCCAATACAGAAGGAAATTTGCTAAAAATGTGCAGGGGTTTGCTCAGAGTGAAAAGAGCGTCCGTAGATTTACCTCTCATGCTCGCCATCATCGGAAAGTTCAATCATCATCTTCTTACCTTATCATTCCTCCAACTTTCGATTCATGAAGCATTTGTTCGTATGGCTGCTGGTATGGCTGCCAATGACCTTTCTTTCTGCTCAGGAAGCCTCTGAGAGTGCAGAAGATCTCCTCTTGTCTGGCCCGATGGTGGGCTATTCTGAAATGCGGGAAGCCCTGATTTGGGTGCAAACCAATGGTCCGGCCCAAGTACAAATCGAATACTCTTTGGGGGCAGGTGCCAAAGTCAAATTTCGGACCCCCGCTTACCAGACTCGGGCCATGGAGGCCTATACCGCCCGCATCATCTGTGATCAGGTCAAGCCTGGCGAATTGTACACTTACGACGTTCTCATCAATGGGCAAAAAGTCGAGCGGCCTTATGCCACCACGTTCAAGACGCCCCCTCTCTGGCAGTATCGTTCTGATCCACCGGAAATGAAGATCGCCCTCGGAAGCTGCGTCTATGTCAATGACGAGGTCTATGACCGTCCCGGCAAGCCCTATGGTGGCGACTACCGCATTTTTGAGACCATCCAACGGGAGCAGCCTGACATCATGCTCTGGTTGGGAGACAACACCTACCTCCGGGATGCGGATTGGTACAGCCGCACGGGCATCATCCACCGTTACACCCACACCCGCCACCTGGAGGAGATGCAGCCCCTGCTCGCTTCCAGCATGAATTATGCGATTTGGGACGATCACGACTACGGCCCCAATGACAGTGATTATACCTTCCGAGACAAACGCGCCACTCGTCAAGCCTTTCAATTATTTTGGGGGAATCCCAGCTATGGGTTGGATGGAGAGCATGGCATCACCAGCAGCTTTGAGTGGGGAGATGCGCAGTTTTTCCTGTTGGACGACCGCTACTTCCGCAGCCCCAATGACAAGCAGACGGGCACCCGCACCATCCTCGGCGAGGAACAGCTCGAATGGTTGTTGGATGCGTTAGTCAGTTCCAAGGCCAACTTCAAATTCGTATGCGTAGGCGGCCAAGTGGTCAACACCGCAGCAGTCTTCGAAAACTTCGCCAAGGTCGCCCCCGAAGAGCGGGAACGCATCCTGGATACCATCGCCAAGGAAGGCGTCAAGAACGTATTCTTCCTGACCGGAGATCGCCACCATTCGGAGTTTTCCACCTTTGAGCGCTACGGGACGAAGATCTACGATTTTACCGCTTCGCCTTTGACTTCGGGTTCGCATGACGCAGAGGATGAAGACAATCAACTCCGCGAAAAAGGCTCCCAGGTCGGCATCCGCAACTACGGCATGATCGAGTTGAGCGGTCCCCGCAAAGAGCGAGTCATCAAGCTCAGCTTGAAAGATACGGACGGAAAATTACTCTGGACGAAGGAGATTCAGGCGGAATAATCCCATCAAGTAGTGGCAGGGCATGCCTTGCCACTACTCACCCCACTGGACATTTCTTGAATCCCTCCTGGCTTTCTGTTGACCAAGGATGAGGTCGCCTTTCCCGCAAGCGGGATTTCGCAAGCTCAACGGACCTACTTTTTTCGCGGGAAAAAAGTAGGCAAAAAACCGTCGAAGTCCCATGCAACGCTCATTGCCGCCCCAACACCTCGGACTTCGTGGCCAACCCGCTGTTGTGGTGAGAGCT
>JBCCCJ010001395.1:0-1983 GCA_039033615.1 Bacteroidota bacterium | reverse complement strand
GAGCAGCCATACTGGATTGAAAGACCATAGATGGCGAGATCGATCAGAACCCAAACATCCCATTTTGGTTGGCGAGGTTTTCGGTGGGGATTTCCTGAATGATGTCCCAGTGTTCCACGGCTTTTCCATTTGCAAAGCGGAACAAATCGTAAAACACCTGATGTTTCCCATTCCATTCCCCCTCACTGACGGTCAGGACGAAATTGCCTTCGCCTAGCACTTGGTGAATCTTGGTATAGGTAAACATGTTGTTTTGTGAGGTCAGATACTCCACGGCTTCCACAATGCCTGCCAATCCATCCTTGATCCCAGGATTGTGCTGGTCATACTGCTCTGCGCTGATGTAGTCGCCAATCTTTTGGGGGTTTTTGCCCATTAAGATATCTTCTATCAGCGACTTGGCTAAGGCCTTGTTTTCCTCCGTTTTCTCCAAGTCTTCTGCAACGGTAGGTCCATCCGTTTGCGTCCTGCCACTCGCAGTTTCAGCTACCAGCGGGGTCATGGCGTCCCAATGTTCTGCGACTTTTCCCTGCTCGTCCACCCGAATGATATCAAAGGACACCATCTCTTTGGCCCCAAAAGGCTGGGCGTTTCGCCAGATGTTGTGCATGAAAACATAGTTGCCATCCTGGAACATCCGAACGTTCTCCGCGCTGGTCCCATGTTCTTGGAGGACCGGTAACATGCTGATGAATGGCTCCAGTCCGGTTGGGATAAAAGGGTTGTGCTGGAGGTAATCAGGATTTGCCAGTTTCCGCATGGTTTGCGTGTCTCCTGTCAATACGGCGCCTAAAAAGGTGCCTACGGTTTCTTTGTGATTCATAATTCTGGGAGTTGAGTTGGTGGTTGCTGAATGGGCCTTGCTGGAAGCAGAAGGTTGGGTGGTGGTACAGGAGACAAGAATCCCCACAACCACCATGGCTGTCAATACTTTTGTCATGTGAGTTTTATGATTACTTTTGTTTCGAAAGTAAAACTAGGATTATTACTTCTTTATTGCAAGTAATAATGAAAATAAATTCCTTTTTGCAAGTAATTTTGTCGAGACCCCACCCATGCCACAAGAATTCAGATGTGATTGCCCGATAACCTCAGCCATTGACGTGCTGGGAGATAAATGGATGTTGGTACTTGTTAAGCAGATGTTGATGGAGGGTAACACCACCTTCAAAGACTTTATCGAAAGCGAGGAGGCGATTTCGACCAATATCCTTTCTACCAAATTGAAACTGCTGGAAGAAGCAGGGATTATTACGAAGAATAAGCTGCCGAATAACAAAAAAACGAAGCTCTACCTATTGTCGGAAAAAGGCTTGGCCCTCACGCCCATCATCGTAGAGCTAGCGAATTGGAGCGATACGCATCTAAGAGGGGTGCACCCAACTCTTCGAGATGGGGCAGGAATGGACGCCTTGCGAAAAGACAAAGCTGCTTTTGCGAGTGCGTTGGAGCGAAACTACCGAGAGAAACTGGCCACCCTTCGGTATATGCAGTAAGTCCCAATGCCGATAGGGGAGAAGTCCCCAAATACGAAACCCCCTCCGAGGTCATCAGAGGGGGTTTTGTGAAAGCAGAAAAGAGAAACTTATTCTTTCAAATACACGAAGCGCTCCAATCTGGCTAGCTCTTTGTCGTCCACGTACTTGCCGATCTCTTTTCGGAATTGCTCCATACTGGCATAGGGACGGTACTCTTCGAATTCGTGCGCCATGCGATCACCCACGCCAGGCAGAGCTTTGATGTCTGCCTCGGAGGCAGTATTCAATTCTACCGGAACAAATACATAGTTCTCGTAACGCGCGACTTCTGTTTCTTCTACGTATTTGCCAATCTCTCTGCGAAACTGCTGAATGCTCACGTAAGGTCGGTACTCCTCAAACTCGTGCGCCATGCGGTCGCCTACTCCAGGGATCATTTTGAAATCATCCTCAGCCGTGGTGTTCAGGTTGAATGGCACAAAGAGTTGCGCATACAATTCCTCTT
>JBCCCJ010001394.1:0-1988 GCA_039033615.1 Bacteroidota bacterium | reverse complement strand
GTAGCAAAGGCGCTAGATGATTCTCATCAGCAGGCGCATCGCTTAACCAAAGGAGTTGTGCTATCTGTCGTACCTCCCGCTGATTCTTCTTTGTTCCTCCTGCCACAAAATCGTACCTTTAGACTTATGAATCGCCTGTGGATGACAATTGTTGGGTGTTGCTGGATTCAACTTGGATTGATCAGTCAACCAGCCGATAGCCTGTATTTTCAGCACTATGTTCAACCCCTGGATCTCGAAGATGACAGTTTATTCGAATCCTTCGTCATGTTGGACAGCATCGTGGAGGACTATCAGTTCTTTTTCACGGCGGAAGAACACTGGAAAACCATCAATACCCAGATCCAGTTTCGGTTCCTGACCTATTTACATCAAAAAGCTGGGGTACAGACCTTGATTCTGGAAGGAGGCTATGCCTATGGGTTCCTGATCAATCAGTACCTCGAAACCGGAGACGTCCGTTTGCTCCGAAAGGCCCTGACCGATATCCCGGTCTGTCCGGATGATCAGCAAACGATGTATGAGTTGCTGTACGAATACAACCAGGGCTTGCCGGAATCGGAACGAATCCAGGTGGCAGGCATTGACCTGGAGCATTCCCCGGAATTGGCGTTGCAGGTGATGTCTCATCTCCAACCCACCGAGGCTCCTCCTGCTGCCATTTCCAAGATGATTGTCCGCATCAAGGAACTCCATCAGTCCCGCTACTATGACGAACGAGAAGTGAAGCGATTCTTCAAGCGGTTTGGGAAGCAATTGAACAAAAAGGAATCTCTCTATCGCACCTATTGGGGCACAGAATATGACCGCCTGAATTTACTGGTGGAAAATACCCTGGCTGGCTATAAGTTTGGACTGATCAAAGCCTTGGTGATTCCCAATACATGGCAAGTGCGGGAGCAGCAGATGTTCCACAATTTTCTGACCCTACAACCCTACTTCAAATCAGGTGGATTTTACGCGCAGTTTGGGGCCTTGCATACAGATATCGAGGAATCCTTGAAATGGGAGTTTCCCAGTCTGGCACACCGATTGAATTATTTTCAGGAGTCTCCTGTCTCCGACCAAGTGATGACCATCACGCGCTATCTGCGCAAGATGGAAGAACAATACCAGCAAATGGGAGAAGGAGAAGCCACAGCCCTACAGGTGATGGTGGACCAAGTCGGTCAGCGATTTCCTGACCAAGTAGTTCTTTGTAGCATGATTGCTCCAAGCAGTCCCTTTTTGAACTTGCGGAAGAATGCACAATTTATGTTGTGGATTTCTCCCGATTTGGAAGCGGAGACCTGTGATTGAATGGGGCTGTGGAGGAAACACATGAAATTAGTTATCAAAATGCCCTTTCTGTTACCTGCTGATGAAGCGATTTTTGCTCATTGTCTCTTGCTGTTGGTGGATCACAAGTCTGAGTCAAACGATCTCCGAGGAATTTTTGCCTCGGCATACCCAAGCGGTATCCCTGAACCCCTCAGATGAAGGAGCCGCATTTCCTTTGCTAGAGGGGGCGCTCGCTGGGTACACTTTTTTCTTTACAGCTGAAGAACATTGGCAAGCGGTCAATCAACGCATTGCCTTTCGGTTTCTGACTTATTTCTATGAAGCAGCTGGGGTGCGGAACTTGGTGGTCGAAGGGGGATATAGCTATGCGTTTTTGATCAATCGCTACCTGGAAACGGGTAAGGAACCCTTGCTCTTACGGGCGATTTACGACACCCCCGTCTGTCCGGTCAGCCAAGTGAGCTTTTTCAAACAGCTATATGCCTTCAACCAGAGTTCGGCTTCCGAAGCTCCCATCAAAGTCATGGGGGTGGATCTCGAACATTCTCCCCTATTGGTGACGGAGTGCTTGTATCAAATCCTGCCAACCAAACCCCTGACCGCCGGGGTCCGGGATCGCATCAATGAACTGAAGCGAATGCAGGAGGCTGAGGGATATGACGAGAAGGAAGCCCGCCGCTTTTATCGGCAATGGCACAAAGAGGTCC
>JBCCCJ010001393.1:0-1993 GCA_039033615.1 Bacteroidota bacterium | reverse complement strand
GTCTTTTTGTTCCTGACCCGACAAACCCTCATTGTCATGTCCCGCCTGGTGGAATATGATTTGCGAAATGATCTGTTTGATCACCTCCAGCAAATGTCCCTGACCTATTATCGGCGGAATCGGACCGGAGACCTCATGGCCCGCTTGACCGAAGATGTCAGTCGGGTGCGCATGTACCTGGGACCTGGGATCATGTACTCCCTCAATACCCTGACTTTGTTTGTGGTGGTGGTTACGACCATGTTTATGGTCAATACCGAATTGACGTGGTGGGCATTGCTCCCATTGCCCTTTCTCAGCTACCTGATTTATTATGTGGAGTCGATCATCCAACGACGATCAGAGCGGATTCAGGAGCAGTTGTCTCAGTTGACGACTTTTGCTCAAGAGATTTTCTCTGGCATTCGGGTGATCAAGGCCTACGTAAAAGAAAAAGAGTCAGCGGACAAGTTTGGGGAAGAGTCGGAGACCTACAAAGCCAAATCGTTGCACTTGGCGAAGGTGGATGCAGCCTTTTATCCCCTTATGATTGTGCTGGTGGGGATGAGCGTGCTGCTCACCGTTTGGGTAGGAGGAGAAAAAGTAATTGCAGGCAGCCTGTCCGTCGGAAACATCGCAGAGTTCCTGATCTATATCAACCTCCTGACCTGGCCCATCGTGGCCATCGGTTGGGTAACGACCATGGTGCAGCGGGCTGCAGCCAGCCAAAAGCGTCTGAACGAATTGCTGGCCGAGCGGTCCGAAATTGTCTTCAAACCTTCCGAGCATCAGGTGGCTACTGCAGCCCTGCGCTGGGAAGAGGTAGGGTTCACCTATCCCGATACTGGCATTCAAGCCATCAATGGGGTGAGTTTCTCCCTCAAGCCTGGCCAAAAGCTGGGGGTGGTTGGCCCCACAGGCTCGGGGAAATCTACCTTCTGCGCCCTGATTCCACGCCTGTTGGAAGCAGATTTTGGAGAAATGGAACTGGATGGCCGCAACATTCGGGCCTATGATCGGGATGGACTTCGTTCGGCCATCGGCTATGCTCCGCAGGATGTGTTCCTATTTTCAGACACCATTGCCAACAACATTGCTTTTGGACGAATGGAATCTACCGAAGCGGAAATCGAAGCGGCGGCTCGCCGCTCGGCGATTCATGATAGCATCAGTGAATTCAAAGAGGGCTATCAAACCTTTGTGGGAGAACGCGGCGTGACCCTATCAGGAGGACAGAAACAGCGCATTTCCGTGGCGCGGGCTTGGATTCGCCAACCCAAGCTCCTGATTTTGGACGATGTGCTTTCTGCCGTAGATACCCGCACAGAGGAAGCCATGCTGAGCGCCCTTCGTACGTACCGGGAAGAAAATCCCGAAGTCGCCGTCATTCAGGTAGCCCACCGCCTGTCTTGTGTGCAGGACGCAGATTTGATTTTGGTATTGGAAGATGGAAAACTCACCCAATCCGGCACCCACGAAAGTTTGGTCCAAGAAGCAGGCTTCTATCAGCGGATCTACGAGAAGCAACTGGCAGAAGCCCATGATCCTGCCAATGGGTAAAGGTAAGAGGGAGAATGGTATACACGAGGGTTGCGCATTCGTGAGTTCTGAAAAAAAGCTATGGAATCAGTCTTCTGCCAACTCTCGGGCGATACGCTGAACTCGCTGTAGCGGCACTTCGAGTTGCTCGGCAATTTGCTGGTGAGGAATTCCTTTTTGTAGGAGTTTGATGATTTGGATGCTCGTGTAGGTTCCCTGTTCAATTCCTTTTTCGAGCCATTCTTCTTGTCCTTCTTGCTTGATTTCCTGCACCCATTTGTAGGCAACAGAGTCGGGGGGCAGTTCCCATTCTTCGGTAGGTGATAGGGGATCATTCATGTGTGGGGAAATCAATCGAATCAGTCTTCTGCCAACTCTCGGGCGATACGCTGAACTCGCTGTAGCGGCACTTCGAGTTGCTCGGCAATTTGCTGGTGAGGAATTCCTTTTTGTAGGAGTTTGATGATTTGGATGC
>JBCCCJ010001392.1:0-1995 GCA_039033615.1 Bacteroidota bacterium | reverse complement strand
CCCTATTTGTGAAGGTTCAGGACAGTGGAATTGGCATACCTGCGGATAAACTGACCACCATTTTCGAAAGCTTCAGTCAGGCAGACAACAGTACCCATCGAAAATTTGGAGGCACCGGACTTGGCTTGACCATCACCAAGCGCATGATCAATTTACAAGGGGGCGAGATTGAGGTTCAAAGCAGTCCGGGAAAGGGGACTTGTTTTTCTTTCACCCTCCCTTTTGCGAAAGGGAAACCGATGCTGGAAGAAAAACCAACTGGAAAAGAGCATCTTCGCGAACATCTCGTTGGCTTAAAAGTCCTGTTGGCGGAGGACATTCGAATGAACCAATTTTTGGTCGAACGCATGTGCAAACGGAGGCAAATCAAGCTTACCGTAGCCAACAATGGCCAGGAAGCGATTGATATCCTTCAGGAACAGACTTTTGACCTCGTCTTGATGGACATGCACATGCCAGTGATGGACGGCCTCAATGCCACTCAAATCATTCGCAGTTCCCCATCTCCCATCCTCCACCCTAATATTCCCATCGTCGGCCTAACCGCAGACGCCTTCGCTGATACCAAGGAAGCGTTGCTACAAGCAGGCATGAATGATTTTCTGCCCAAGCCGATCAATATGGAAGATTTCTACCAGACCTTGATCCAATACAGTCCGTCTTATCTGGCTTCCTAGCTTCTAACGGGATTGGGGGGGGGATCCCTGATACAGATTCCCCTTTTTTTCTCATCTTCGGATTTCGCTCATCATCTGAGGGCTGCTTCCTTCTCCTCCCAAAGAGGCGGACAAAAAGGTAGCTTATCTTTCTAAGCTTGATTCCGACATGAGACCGTTCCTCCTGATTGCTTTGTTTTTTTTGATTCTGGGCAAGCCAAGTCCGACCATCGGCCAAATGCATGCTGAGTTGGAAGCGGTTTGGCAAGCCCTTCGCCACATAGATAGTGAGGCGTCTCCCAATTCTGATTGGTGGCAAGGGATCCATCCTAAGCGTATTCATGGACCTACTTGGCGCTCTTTTGAATTGCAGGAAAAAGGGTATCGGGAACAACTCGAAGTGCTGGAGGCAATGAATCCAGACAACTTGAGCAAACAGGATCAAATCAATTGGGCGGTTCTGAAAATGAAAGCACGAGATCAGGTGAGCCACATCCAATACAAGCAAGTCTTGATTCCTTTCAATGCTGAGGGAGGCTTTTTCAACGAACCCGCTTTCTTTCTCCCCAATCTTCCCTTTGAAACCGTGAAAGACTACGAGGCATACCTCAACTGGTGGCCGTCCTTTGGCACCTATCTGAAGGCGTATCAGGATCTGGTGAAACAAGGAATGGCAGAAGGAATCGTGGCTCCTGAGGTAATCGTCAAGAATAACTTGAAATTGCTCAAACCATGGACACAAGCAGAGCTGGGGCATCATCCTTTTGGGCATCCATTTTCAGATTTCCCTTCTGCCATTTCTCCGGCAGAACAATCTCAGTTACAAGAAAAAGCCACTGCTGCGTTTTCGGAGCATCTGCTGCCTGCATATCAAGGGTTGACCGATTTTTTAGAAAAGGAGTACCTCCCGGCTTGTCCCCCACAGCCTGGCGTGAGCAATTTGCCGGGGGGAGCCATGTTTTATGAAAACCGGATCCAGCATTTCACGACCCTTCCCATTTCTGCAGATTCTGTATTCCAACGGGGGGAGGAAGAAGTGGCTCGCATCCGGCAAAAAATGGAAGCCATCATTGAGGAGGTGGAGTTCGAAGGGAGTTTTGGTGATTTCCTGGATTTTTTAAGAACTGATCCTCAATTCTACGCAAAGACTCCGGCTGAATTGCTAAGCCGGGCAGCCTGGCTAAGTAAACAAGCAGAAGCCAAATTACCTGAGTTGTTTTCGCACCTCTATGAATTGCCCTTTACCGTGGAACCAGTTCCCGATGCAATTGCCCCTAACTATACCGGAGGTCGCTATGTACCCGGCAGCCGCAAACTGAACCAGGCAGGAATTTACTGG
>JBCCCJ010001391.1:0-1996 GCA_039033615.1 Bacteroidota bacterium | reverse complement strand
TGTCTTCTTCCTCGTCGATGCGGCCCAAACCTGTTCCGCCCATGCCTCCTCGGCCTCTTCCTCGAACTTAAGATACTCATCCATCAGCATAGGAGAGATTGGCGTTTCTTCATTCACAATAGAAGAGGCGTCCTGATGTGGACTTAGGGTGATGTCTTTACATCCGCTTGCCATAAGCAAACAAAGGATGAGAAAAATGGTGGAAGTGCTAAATGTCTTCGTTGGTCTTAATTTTTTGATGTGTGATTGAAAATGTACATAATGCCAATTTTGAGAACCTAAGGTCAAATTTTGCCGCTACAGCGAATGTGAAATTTTCCTTTATTTGAATTAGCCGATTTTCGAATATATACCGGGGGGGGGATTTTTCAAATTAAAAAAACATTTTTGACGAAAATTGCCCTAATCGATGTCGAGTGGTTTACCGAAAGGCTCTGCTACTACACCTCAGGCTATCCTTTTTTTGGTCTCCAGGCTCTGTAAAACCATCGCCGAAAAGTTTCTCCCGAAAAAATCAGATCGCCCTTGGACTGAAGATGACCTAGAGAAAGCGGTGTAACTGCTGCTGCGCGAGTACAACACCCTCTTTGACAGCCTGATCAAATACCTGAAAAATGACTCCGCTCTCTACCGTCTGCACCAGAAAATCATCATCAACGTAATCCAACAGACGATCATGGCTTACCCCCAACAAATCTTAGTGATTTTTCCCTCCGAAAAGCGCATCCATGTCAAACGACTGTAGGCATTCTTCTTGATTCCGAAGGTAGCAATCAGGGTAAGAAACAGGACTTTGGTGGTGCCGGTTTCTGCTTGGAAGGCTCGCACTTTGTGCTTGAGTCGTGCTGCGTAGGACTTGTTGATGGTGAATAGTTGGATGGAGAATTTAATGGAAGAAAAGATTGAATTTCAGCGCTTAGGCAGGTCAATAATAGGCTAACCGTTGAATTTGCTATCAATTTCAGCGGTTAGTGGGATTGTAAAGGGAGTTACCGCTGAAATTCAAGTCCGGAAAAGGACCAGCTACTCCCTTTTTCCATACAAGATCTCGGACCTTCTTGTCACCAATCTACTTCTTTCTGGCCCGACTCTTTCCTCTTTCAACTGCTGTTCAATGGCAATCAGTTCGTTGATTAACTGTAGGTAGGCATCGGTGTGGACGTAGTCCTCCAACCAGGCTGCAAACTCCGACCATTGCGGTTGCTTTTTGTGGTAGGGAAAGGATTTCTGCGCGAACTGCAATTGCCAGTCGGTCTGATAGGTTTGGTACGGGGGACGTAATTCATTCCCGAGAAATTGATCGACCAAAAAGGGATTGGCACCAAAAACTCGAAGGAGCATATGCCCCGCCTGCTTCTTTTGTTTGCAATAGAAAAGGGTGATGGCCCATTCAAACAAAAACTGAGGGAAGCCAACGTCATCAGGAAAATTCTTGTGGAACCAATTGAAGTATCGCTTGGCGCCTGCGAAATCCTGGAGCTTGAGATAGTACTGCGGAGGAATATAGCGCATCCCCCGGCTATCATCGTAGCCACCAAATTTTCGTTTTTCCGCAGCCAACGCACGTTTGATCTGCTTGATTTTGTCTCGGAGGCGTTCTGCTTGTCGTTCAGTCATAGCGACAGGGGTTACTTTCTCGGCGGCATCACCGTCCCACAATTGTCACAAGTCCGCAATTCCTCTGAAGCATAAAATTTGATGATGATGCCCTGCATCTGGGTCATGATGTTGGTCAGGGGGAATTTCTCTTCGTAGAGCTTGTGGTTGCAATTCTGGCAATACCAAATCATGCCATCGGTATGGCTCTGGTTACGTTTGCGCTCAATGACGAGGCCGATGCTCCCTGCGCTTCTTTGAGGAGAATGAGGCACTTCCGGTGGCAACAAGAAGATTTCCCCCTCTTTGATTTCCACATCCACCGCCTTGTCTCCATCCTGAATCTTCAGCACCATATCTCCCTCAATCATATAGAAAAACTCCTCCGTCTGATTGAAGT
>JBCCCJ010001390.1:0-1997 GCA_039033615.1 Bacteroidota bacterium | reverse complement strand
CGTTTGATGTACATAATCTTTTCCTTTGGAACATAAGATAGTACTTTTAGGGGAAGTTATTTTTCGAGTGTTCCTTAGCGGCAAAAGAATTGTAGCCTTACCCAGATTCGGGGCCATCAAAACGTGTCGCAAATCCGACCTCTCCTTTCTGAGGATTCTTTTTGTTTGTCTCTTTTTCCTCCTACCTTTTGCGACTGAAAAGCGTGTATTCCCCTTCATCCCTTCTATCAATATGCCAGAACTACCTCCTCAAGGACCAGATCCGCAACTACTGATGGACCTCGTTCGCGTCAAAATGCCTTTCGGAAAGTATTCGGGACGCCTGCTATGCGATTTGCCGGTGCATTATCTGGAGTGGTTTCAGCGCAAGGGATTTCCGGCCGGGAAATTGGGGATGCAGCTAGCCACCCTCTATGAGATCAAAACCAACGGCCTCGGGGGAATATTGGAGAAATTGAAACGAATGCGGTGAAGAACTTTTTGGAGACAGCGAGGTTAGGTAGATAGTCGTTACCTCAATCCCATACATCCCTTCCACCGTGAATGCTCAACTTTCCCAACTCCTAGCCGAGACCAGTCGGACCTTTGCCGTTTGTATTCCTGTGCTTCCTCCGCCTGTGGAGCGGCAAGTGACCTTGGCCTATCTGCTGTTTCGCATCGTCGATACCTACGAAGATGCGGCTGTTTGGACACCGCAGCAACGAACGGAAGTGTTGCAGGAATTCATCCAACTCATGGATGAGCGAGCCAGTTCAGAAGCATTCGCGGCTTTGCCTCATCGTTTTGATCCTTTGCCCACAACACACGCTGGGTATCAGAATCTGCTCACCCACAGTCCATTTGTGATGCAGGAATTTTATGCCTTGCCAGAAGCCGTGCAGCAGATCATCTGGTCGCATTTGCGTCGCACCACCGTGGGCATGATTCATTTTTTGTCCCAAACCAACGAAGCCAATCAAATTCGCCTCAAAAGCCTGGCGGAATTGGAGCACTATTGCTATACCGTGGCGGGCATCGTAGGGGAAATGCTCACCGAGCTCTTTTTGTTTGATCCCAAGCATCGCAGGAGTTTGCCCCAAGAATTGATGCGCTTGGCTTCTTCTCTCGGAAACGGCCTCCAACTGACCAATATTCTCAAAGATCAGGAAGAAGATCAGGCCGAAGGGAAATTCTACGTCCCTCATGCAGTCGCCCGACCTCAGATGGTCGCCCTCGCCAAGGAGAAGTTGCAGGACGGCTTGCGCTACATCAAGGAATTGGAATTCCGGAAAGTGCCCAATAGCATCGCCAAGGCCTGTAAATTGCCCACACTTTGGGCGCAGGCCACCATCCAGCAGATCGAATCCTTCGGTGCCGGAGCCAAAATCTCCCGCGAGGAACTCGGACAAATCTTTACCTCTGTGATGGCGGAGTAACAGGGAGACAGGGAACAGGGATCAGGGTTCAAGGATTTATTTCGGAGAAAAGCCCCCTTGCAGGGTTGGATGGTGGGTAGGAGAAGGGGGATGAAACAGGGAACAGGGATCAGGGTTCAGAGAAACAGGGTTCAAGGATTGATTTCGGAGAAAAGCCCCCTTGCAGGGTTGGATAGTGGGTAGGAGGCTTGTGCTGAGCTTGTCGAAGTAACGGGGTTGGGGGATGAAACAGAGGGCAGGGATCAGGAGTAGTGCCGAATGGTATTCGGTCTAATTCCCGCGTTTCTAAAATAATCGGCTTCCCTATTGTACCTCCCATTCATACCAAGGCTGGAGTTCCTCTTTGCCTCCTAGCGCGCGATACAACTCACGAGCGGGTTCATTGTCTAGTGCGGTACCCAAAAAGAAGCCCGCAATTTTCTGCTCCTGACAATATGCGCGAATCCTTTGCATCAAGGCTTTGGCAATGCCTTGTCTACGATGACTCTCCGCAACCCCCAGCTCATAAACAAACAATTCGGGTTCAACTACGAAAGTAGTGGAGTAGTAGGTGTTAGATGCTCTAGTCGGTTCTTCATGGCG
>JBCCCJ010001389.1:0-2000 GCA_039033615.1 Bacteroidota bacterium | reverse complement strand
GGGAGTTTCCGAGAAAATTAGCGTTCCAAACATGGTCTTAGGCAATCAATGATCTCGTGGGGTTCCATTTCCCGTAGGTTCCTCACCTGCAATAGATCGGCCAAATCAGCAAAGATTGCTATTTCTTCAAAGAAAGCAAGTACGCACTGCAACTAAATCAGGGGGTCGTGCATCTTCCTTGCAAAGCCTTATGATCTCTCTCCCCATGATGCGCTGGTCTGTTTGCTTCCTCTCCCTATTGCTCTTCTGTAGCTGTTATCGCCACAGTTCGCTTCCTTTGGTCCAAGCATCCGCCCCGCCCCAGATGTCTCAGAAAATGATTCAACTGGCCTATCAGCAGGTAAAAAACCTCCCTGAGCGCACCGAATTCGCCATTGCGGTGGTGGAAGGACCGGAAACTCGCTTCCTCGGCCTTCGAAAAACTGCCTTGGGAGTGGAACTGATCGGCAACCAGCAGGCGGTCTTTGAGATTGGCTCCATCACCAAAGTCTTCACCAGTCATCTGATGATGGAGGCCATCCGGCGAGGAGTCATCACGGACCTGGATCAACCCATTCAAGAGGTGATGGAATGCCCCATGCAGGAAGTCGCGCCCATTACTTTTCGGCAATTGGCGAGCCATACCGGGGGCCTACCGCGGCTTCCCAGCAATTTGATCCTGAGCTTGGCGAGCGCTCAGAATCCGTATGCGGCCTATTCCGCCAAAGATCTAGAGAAGTACCTAGCCTGCAAATTGCAGTTGACAAGCCCTCCGGGAACGGCCTATCAGTATTCCAATCTCGGGGCAGGGCTTTTGGGCTACCTCTTGTCCAACTTGCAGGAGCAATCCTACGAACACCTGCTACACAGTCAGATCTTGACTCCATTGGGGATGAGTTCCACCACCGCTTGCCGGACCCACGTATCTGGCAGAATGGTCCCTCCCTTGAACAAAGCTGGAGTAATCGGCAGTCATTGGGATTTCCAATCTCTGGTCGGAGCTGGGGGGATATTCTCCACGTCCCAAGACCTTGCTGCGTATGCTCGCTTTCAGATCTATGCCGCGACCCATCAGCTCCAGGAAATGACGCAGCCGCAATTCGTCGTGGATCGCCACAATGAAGTAGGTCTGGGGTGGCACCGAAAGCTAGGAACTGCTGGCAGTCCTCTCCTCTGGCACAATGGCGGAACCGGTGGATTCAGATCTTGTATGGCCTTGCTACCAGAGCAGGAATTGGCGGTGGTTGTCCTCAGCAATGTCAGTGCCTTGCACAACCCCAAGCAGGCAGAGATCGACAAGCTGTGCTTTGCGTGGATGGATCAATTGGCAGAGCAACGCATCGCCAGCAAGCGGGCGAAATGACCCGATTGGTAGCAAGCATGACCTTTTTCAGAAAGTTTTTCTGCCAAAAAAGGGAGAAGTTGCAGCATGATGATGTATGACGAACGGACCATTGTGTACCAAGGGCGGCCTTTGTTCCAAGTTGCCAAAATGCGCTCTCCCAGTTCGCTGAACAATGCCCTCAACGAGGTGGCTTGTTTCTTCTACGTGCTCCAAGGCGCGAATCAAGTCATTGACGGAAATGGCTTATACCGCTCTGATTCCAAAGAGGGCCTGCTCAAAAGTTGCGGTAATTTCATCAGCCATTATTTGCCAGATGAGGAGATCAAGAGTGATTTTGAAGCCATAGTCATTTTCCTCTACCCGGATATGTTGCGGGATATCTACCAGGATCAACTTCCCAAACTCTCCCTCCACCAAGGCAAAGCCCAACCTCCAAAACGAGTGGTGGGCAATGAATTGGTGGAGAAGTTCATTGACGGCCTCTTCATTTATTTTGAGCATGAGGAGTTGATGGATGAGGAGTTGGCGAAACTGAAGGTCAAGGAGTTGGTGATGATTCTGCTCAAATCCAACTACTTCGAAGGAGTGGTGGAATTTTTCCAGGGCCTCTTTTCCCCCAAGGCGCTGAGTTTCCGGGAGATTGTCGAGAATAACCTCCTGAATCCACTCAATCTGG
>JBCCCJ010001388.1:0-2007 GCA_039033615.1 Bacteroidota bacterium | reverse complement strand
TTTCATTTCGACCTGAATGAACTGGAGGCCAGCGATGTGATGTTTGAAAGCTTCCCCCTCGGAACCGTCAATTGGTTAGCCTTGCTATTTCAAACTGGCTATCTCACCATTCGAAGTTATGACCGGGAGCACCGTCTTTACACCCTGGACTACCCCAATCTTGAGGTGAGAGACACCATGCATCAGCATTTGCTAGCCGCCTTTCGGGAAACGCAGAATACCGACAGCCTTCCCCTTTTGGTCAAAATCAAACGCGCCCTGGAACAAGGAAAGTTGGAGCAAATGATCGAATGGATCAACCTGCTTTTCTCCACCATTCCCTATCAATTGTTTCAAGCCAAGCAAGAGTCCTTTTTTCATGCAGTGCTGCACTTGGCGTTTTCGGGCGTGGGCATGTACGTGGAATCGGAGGTGAGCACCCACAAAGGTCGGGTGGATACGGTCGTCCATACCAAGGATAGCATCTATGTGATGGAATTCAAATTGGATGCCTCCGCAGCATCTGCCTTAGCACAAATCCGGCAGAGAAGATATGGGACGCCTTATTTGGATCAAGGCAAAGCAGTTATGGCCATCGGCATCAGTTTCTCATCTGAAGAAAAAGCCGTAGCGGAATGGCAGGCGATGCCCTATGAGAGCTTACTGATTGGGGAGGAAACTTGAGCCCATCCCAGGCATTTTGTATCTTTAGAAAAACATTTCTTGTATGGGACTTCCTGCCACCAAACTTATTCAGCCTTTTACTGCGAAAGACTATTTCACCTTCGCAGAGCAGCAAGAAGAAAGATATGAATATGCGAACGGCCAGTTTGTGGCTATGGGAACCACTTCAGGTCCTCACAACGAAATTGTACTGAATTTCGCGACCACACTGAAGGCTCAGACCAGAAAGAAAGGGTGCAAAGTATATGCAGAGTCAGTCGCCCTCGAAGTTGCCCAAAACGGCAAATACTATCTCCCGGACGTCATGCTTACTTGCGATGAGCGCGACCAGGAGGACCGGAAGCTCAAACGCTACCCTTCTGTAGTTATTGAAGTATTGTCTGCCAGTTCAGTGAAGCGCGACCGAGGGGAAAAACTACAAGCCTACCTCAAATTGGCCAGTCTCCAACATTACCTCTTAGTCTCTCAGGATCAAATTCGAGTGGAAATTTTTAGCCGGGGAGAAGCAGGCATTTGGCAATACCAAAATCTGGAAGGCCTAGAAGCCGTCATTCACCTGACAAGTCCAGTCTTGGAAATCTCATTAGCCGAACTGTACGAAGAGGTTGCGTTGAATTCGGAAGAAGAAACATCAGAAGAAGAAACATCAGAAGATTCAGAAGTTGAAGATTCTGCAACCCCTTGATCCCCTCCCCTACTCCCTCAACCCCGCCAAAAATTCCTGAAACATCTCCAATCCCTCCTGATTCCACATAAAATTGTTGGAGATGCCGGGACGGAGGGTAGGTTTCGCTTCCACCCAACTGCCTTGGGGACAGAAGTAGATGCTGCCCACAACGGCTTCCCTTTCGTCCAGAAACAACAGCATACCGTTCAGGGCGTGTGGCTCACAGCTTTCTCCCAGGGCATCGTAATACTTTCCCCGATCCACGAATACCTTCCGGAGTTGTTTGAGCTGCCGTTTGGACAAGATGCGCTTTTGTACCCAGGAAGTTTGCAGGACATCCGTGGCCGTTTTTCCAGAAAGGTCTTTGGGCACCCACAATTGCTCCACGAGCTGACTGTCGGAGCTGAAGGCCAACTGAGCCGCTTTCTCTGAAGAATGCTCCAAATACCACACTTCTGAATAGGGAGCCTGGGGGAATTGATCCTCGGCTGGTTTTTCAGGCGAGGAAACATAGGTGGAGAATTGACAACTCCACAGACAATTTGCTCCCAGTAGGATGAGTAAGGCAATTTTGGGTTTCATAGCAAGAACGAAGGTTGGTAACAAGAAGATCCCCAAGCGAAGGAAAATCCATACAAGTTCTAACTCCTACCTTCCCCTACCGTTTGTGAGGTATG
>JBCCCJ010001387.1:0-2010 GCA_039033615.1 Bacteroidota bacterium | reverse complement strand
AGCAGGTGTTCCCCGCCCATATCGGCGTACCTACGGCACGCCAAGTCTTAACTTTGAGACCCTAGTGCTACCCATGTTTGGTCCCTACAGGACCAGAACCTATACTTTCTCTCTAATAAAAATTGAGCCTATTTGATCTAAATAGGGTATTTTTTCTTATCCCCCTTGCGGTACTTCCCCATAATTTACCTACATTTACTCGACCAATAGCTTAACCTATTTGATTGGGTAACCCATGGCCACCACCACCTTCGTTGTCCGAAAAAGCAAGAAGAACCGGGAAGGAAAGATCCCCATTTATCTCCAGTATTGCCACAAGAGTCGAACGGCCTTGATCTCTACTGGAGAACGAGTATTGCCGGAAAGTTGGAATGCGCAGGAAGGGAAGCTGCGAAAGTCTCGAAGGTATCCAGAGCTAGATACCATTCAGGATATACTTAGCCAAAAGAAAGCGATCTTAGAACGCCTTGTACGCGAAGCAAAACTAAAGCAGATCGAGCCATCAGTTGAGTATATCAAAGCTCAATTCAAGGGATTGAATGAACAAGGGGAATCGAAAGCAAAAGAAGAAAGATCCTTCTTCGAAATCATAGATACCTGCATCAAATCAGCCCGACATACCCGCTCAAAGGCGACCCAAGGAATCTACGTTACCACCAAACGTCATTTAGAGAATTTTGAGACAAAAACCCGCAAAAAACTGACTTTTGCAGGGATGAGTCGGGAATTTTATGACAAATTTTGCGAGTATATTTTTGAGGATCTCGGCTTTTCCACCAATACCGCAGGCAAATACATCAAGACCCTCAAAGTCTTTTTGAACTATGCCGCAGATCAAGGTATGATTATTAACCCTGCTTACCGAAAATTCAAGGTATTCAAGGAAGAACCAGATGTCATCTACCTCACCCAAAAGGAGTTGGATTTACTGGCAGAAGCAGACCTCCAAGATGATCAGCGACTGGCACATTGCCGGGATGTTTTCCTCTTTGCTTGCTATACCGGTCTTAGATTCTCTGATGTCAGCCAACTCAAACCAGAGCATATCCGAGATAACAGCATCCACTTTCAAACCCAGAAGACGCAAGACCGACTTCGCATTCCTTTGATCTCACAAGCCAAGACCATTCTGGATCGATACAAAGGTCAATTCCTGAATGCACTACCAGTGATCTCTATCCAAAAGATGAATAATTATCTCAAAGAGCTCGCAGAAAAGGTAGGCATTGACACCCCTATAGAAACTACGCGGAGCATGGGCAATGAGAAGCTCATTACAACCCAGCCTAAACATCAATTGATCTCCACCCACACCGCTCGCCGGACCTTCATCACGCTTTCGCTGGAAAAAGGCATGCGGCCCGAGGTGCTGATGCAAATCACCGGACACAAGAATTTTAAGACGCTGATGCGCTACGTGAAGATCTTGGACAAAGTCAAGGAAGATGAACTGCTAAAGGCATGGGAAACCTGAGGCAGAAGAAATAGCCCGTTCTTTTTGATTCCCAATGTATGAACAGGGCCCCGGAACTGTCGGCAAACAATCCTCCGAGGCCACAATGACTTGACGTCGATGCAAAGTTACAAAAGCTCGGCGATACCCGCATTTGGCAAGCGGCTCGCCATCATGTATTCCCCTTTTTGGGTGTTTTTCGTGCTTTTTCCCTTGTTGCTGGGAACTGCAGAATCACCTTCAGATCCCACCTGGATCCCGTACACCACTCAGCATCATCTACAGATGGGGACCTATATGGGCCTCAGTCAGCGAATCACTCGCTATCTGGTTGTGGAACGTGGATTGAAAGGGCCAATCCTCAAATCAGAATTCAACCGTTGGTATCTGACCAATCTCGGCCATGTATTCGAAGACGCAGCCCTACGTTCCTATCGGGTTGGCAAAAACCAGCAAATGTACAATGGTCGCATCCCCGATGGGGTAGAGGATGGCATGCTGGAGCAATTGTCGCAGTATACCCACTTCCATGCGTCTACCTTCATCGAAGTCAAATT
>JBCCCJ010001386.1:0-2010 GCA_039033615.1 Bacteroidota bacterium | reverse complement strand
GATTCAAATTGGGACCGAAATACTACTTCTGGCATCCCCTCAAAAATCAACAGCGCAATCAGCGATTCAATGTATTTGCTGGTATTTATCTCAAAACGCATTATGCGATCGCCACCCATGCCGAGTCCACGATTGGGATCAGCTTTTGATCATCCAAGGGTTGATAGCCCAATTTTTATTCGAAATTCAGCCTTCCTCGGGTCATCATTATGGTGCTTTCCTCAACTCTGAGGCAAGGTATTCGACGTCGTGAAAGACCGAGGGACAATTGTCATTGACAACTCCCTCAACTCGCCTCCCGCCGCGCAGCAATCCCGCTACGAATGTTTCAACCACTCTTTCACATATCCCACAATCTTTTCATTGATCTGAGCGAGAGATTCCCAACTCCAGCCACCGATATGGGGCGTGAGAATGACATTGTCCCGGCTGAATAAATCTTCATACCAGCTTCGCTGTTCTTCTGATAAGGTGTGGAGTTTTTCATTTTCCAATACATCCAAGCCTGCTCCTAGTACTTGCCCATTATCTAGGCTTTTCAATAGGTCTGGGAGATGGACGACTGGTCCTCTAGCGAGATTGAGCAAATGAATCGGTCGGACAAATCGGTTCAGGAACTCCTCCCCTACCCAATGGTGAGTTTCGTTGGTCAAGGGCACGTGCATGCTGAGGATTTCAGCTTCTTCAAAAATGTGTTCTAGGCTGGCCGCTTCCGCAAAAGCATCGCTGTAGTTTTCCCGATACTTATCATAGGCCAACACCTTGCTACCAAAGCCAGACAAGCGTTGCGCCACTGCCTGTCCGGTAAAGCCATATCCGATCAGCCCGATGGTTTTGTTTCGGATTTCGGTGGCCCGATTGGCCGCCCGCACCCACTGAAATTGCCGTACCTGCTGATCTGCCCGCACCACATGATGCCGCAAGGCTAGCATCATCCCTACGGTTTGTTCCCCAACAGATTCTGCATTCCCGCCTTTGGTGTTTTTCCATTGTACCCCACGAGCTTCCAGGGCAGGCAAATCAAAGTGATCCATGCCCACGCCTGCTCGGATCGCTATTTGCAAATGAGGCGCTGCGTCTAAAACTTCTTGATCTACTTGGATGCCGCTATTGAGGATGAGGACGTGAGTATCAGCCAATTCCTGGAGAACTTGCTGGCGGGGAGCCTTGGGAATATAGGTCATCTCGACTGGGAGGGCTTGCATATCCTGAAGAAAGGCTTCTGGAAAGTGGTCGATGATGAGGACTTTTGCTGGATTCATAGGTTCAGGGGTAGGGATAAGTCCGGTTGGATCAGCTGATGCCACATCAGGTTCTTTTCCCTTCAATCTATGATGTCTTGGGATCAATGCCCAGTTCTCGGAGTTTGGCTGCGAGATGTTCCGCGCGTTGTTTTTCTTCTGCCAATGCTTTTTCCGCACGTTCTTTTTCTGCTTCTATTGCCGCGATTCGCAGATTATTTTCTTCTCTTTGGGCTTCCCAGCTATTGAAAATGGCTTCAATTTCGGCTTCCCCTTCTAGCTGACGGCGAAATTCCTCGTCTTGAGCGGCTCCGTGTAGGTGCTGGGCAACGTCTTCAAACTGCTTTGGTACCTCTTGTAGATCGAGGATGAAACTGTCTTCGGTAACCCACGCTTGATTGAAGAATAGGAGAAATTGTTCCAATTGGCTTTGTCGCCTATCGCTCAGCCGACGCACCTGGATGATGCGAACCTTGTGAGTGAGCAACTGGATGAACTCGCTTTCGATTTGTACGGCTTCTTTGGTGACGGTATTGATGATCTGGTTGTCAATGCTGACCGCCAAATAGGGAATGTCTACCACATTGTAGCCGAGGATATAGATCGAAATGATGGGATAAGGCGCGTCTTTTTTGGCATAGTTCTGCCCCAAATAAGAACGAAATCGAAGTGCGTGAGTAGGGAGCTTTGACTTTTGGAGTTCGATCAGGACTTTCTGCTGGCGTCCGTTTTCATCTACGATGAGGGCACTGAAGTCGAGTCGATAGAG
>JBCCCJ010001385.1:0-2016 GCA_039033615.1 Bacteroidota bacterium | reverse complement strand
TTATTGAATTATTGAGTAATATGTCCAAACTCCTCCAATTGTGTCATTCTTTTTACCCTGACGACTGGCAGGCCGCTGATCGGTTTTTTCACCTCCTTTCTCCACCGCTTTCTGGTCTCAGCCTGTATTTATGGCAAGCGCTTTACCGCCTGGGGATCGCGGAACAGCAGCACGACCTGGAAACTCTCCCCCAGGAGGTTTTTGCAGATCATGCGGATCCTAAGCGCGCCTTTCGGGAGCATTCGCACTATCTCTTCCGACATTTACAGCGATTCCTGCAATGGCAAGCCTTCCTAGTTCATTCTGCCTATCATGGACCATGGTTGTTGAGAGAATTGCGTAATCGCGGGCTTTCCCACCTGCACCAACAAAGCACCAAAGCCTTACACAAAGCATTGAACGCAGCCAACCTCCCACGAGAAATACACCACCATCGGTCCTATCTGCTGATGGAAGAAGCCAATGAATCTTTTGGGCTTTCACAAATTCGGCGGCCTGACCAGGCCCTGGCAGACAAAATGCATCACCTCGATCATTGGTACCTCCTGGTCAAACTGCGGGAAAGCTGCGAGATGCTCAATCGCCAGAATTTGCTCAACAGTCCGGTTCAGATTGTGCTCACCGACGAATTGGTGGCTCTGTTGAGATCGGATGATCATCCTTACCAGGCATCCAAATTGCTGCAGCTTTGGAGTCTCACCTTTTTGCTTCTCCGCTCGGCACCTCCTGGCTCAGATGCTCATTTCCATCGCTTATTGAAGGAATTACGAAAAGAGGAAGCCCAGCTCCATCCCGAAGAATCTCGCTCTTTGTATCGCTACCTTCAGAACTATTGCATCAAACAAATCAATGCCGGGAGGGTAGAGTTCATGCCCGAATTACTACAATTGTACCAACACCTACTGGCGACAGAGTTGCTGCTGGAAGAAGGAAGGATTTCTCACAGCCAATACAAAAACATCAGCACCCTGGCCTTGCGATTGGGAGAAAGCGATTGGGCAAAAACCTTTTTGGAAACCTATGCCGATCTGGTGCAGGAGCCTTTCCGGGAAAACGCTTACCAGTATGGCTTGGCGTATCACGAATACACAACGGGCAAGCTAGGAGCAGCTCGCAAGCGACTCCAACAAATGAACTTCACCGATGTGTACTACGAGATCAGTGCCCGCCACCTGATGCTCAAGACCCTCTGGGAAGAAGCCGACTGGGAAACCCTTCGCTATGTCAGCACTGCCTTTGCCGGATTCCTCAAGCGAAATAAAGAAGTATCTCCGGCCAATCGCCACAACCACCTCAACTTCCTCAAGATTCTCAAACGTCTGATTCGATTTCAAGAGCGAGCTGACACCTGGGAAGCGGATAAATTAGCGGCAGAAAATCGATCGATTTCGACCCTGGTTCAAGAATTGGAACCCCTTGCCCAGCGCAAATGGCTCCAAGAACAAGCGTCCAAACTGTCTATTTCTTGAAAAGGCCTTGCAGAAGTCCCAATTCCTCCCTCTCTTTATCGTTCAATGCTGTATCCTCAACTGCTTGCTACATGTCCTCCTTGTTACCTGTATCGCTTTCTACCTGGCTCGGTTTTTTTCTCTTCTGGATCGCAACGGTATTCCCCTCCATTTGTGTAAGCCAATCTGATTCTACTTACATTGAGCGGCTTCCTCACTGGAAGAACCTTGCGGTTCACACTACCCTCAATCGCTTTCAACTTCGCTTAACTTCCCCAGACGGCAGTCAGCAGACCTTTCAAAATTATCATCTCGGATTGGGAGTGAGGGTGAAGTATAAGAAAATTGGGCTTTCCCTTTCTGTACCAATAGTTCACTTTCAGCGTACGATTTCAGAACGTCCCCTTCATGTGAATCTGGGGTTCCAATTATTGCCGCGACAGTGGTTTCTGATGGGAGGCATCAGGTTGATTCGGGGGTTTGAAAGCCCAGCCTCAGGGGGCAGTCCAGCTCTTTTTCACCCCTTGGATCAAATGATTCACGTTCATCTAACCAGTCATTATCTTCT
>JBCCCJ010001384.1:0-2016 GCA_039033615.1 Bacteroidota bacterium | reverse complement strand
TCAGCAGGCGCATCGCGACTGCCATCTATCCATCAATTGACAAAGCACTAATTTCCTATGAAAATTCTGCTCGCCCCCGACAAATTCAAAGGGTCCCTCTCGGCTCAGGGGGTCTGTGATGCCTTGACCGCAGGCATCCGGGCGGTTTTGCCCGAGGCAACCCTGCTCGCCCGTCCTCTGGCCGATGGCGGAGATGGTTCGCTGGAGATTCTGGGGCATTATTTGCCGCTGGTGAACCGCCGATCTTGGGTACAAGATCCGCTGGGGCGGCCCATCAAGGCCGAATATTTCCTGAGTGGAGACAAGGCTTACATCGAAATGACCCGAGCCTCCGGCTTGGTTTTACTATCTGAAGCCGAGCGCAATTGTCTGCAAACCACTTCCCACGGGACAGGAGAATTGATCGCTGACGCCATCCAACAAGGCGCGACCACCATCTACCTCTTCATCGGCGGCAGCGCCACCAACGATGGAGGGATCGGCATCGCCCACGCGTTGGGATTTCGCTTTTTGGATCAAGCGGGGCAAGCATTGGCACCGATTGGAGGCAATCTGAATGAAATCGTCCAGATCGAAGCGCCAACCCCAAGCCAACTCGCAGGGATTCAGGTCAAAGTCCTCTGCGACGTAGCGAATCCCTTTTATGGTCCGGAGGGTGCGGCTCATGTCTATGCAGCGCAAAAAGGGGCCAGTCCCGAGGAGATTGATTTCTTGGATCAAGGATTGAAGCACCTCGCGGAGGTACTGAATCAAAGCGGATTTCCCGATGTCGCCCAACTTCCCGGCGCGGGTGCGGCGGGGGGCGTAGGCGGAGGGAGTGTCGCCTTCCTGGGGGCAGAATTGATTTCCGGTATCCAGCTCTTTCTGGAACTGGCGGACCTGGAAGCCCACCTTCAGCAGTATGATTTGATCATCACGGGCGAAGGCAAACTCGATCGGCAAACCAAACACGGCAAAGTTGTCAGCGGGGTCTGCGAATTGGCAAAACGGCATCAGGTTCCGGTGATCGCTGTATGTGGGGTGGCAGAGGACGGAGTGCAGGCCGCCCTCGGCATTCAAGAAGTGTACTCCGTGCTGGAGCAATCTGATTCGATAGAAGAGGCGATGACGACTGCAACCGAGAAATTGCAAGGGATTGGACGGGAAATTGCCTCCCGCTTACAAGCGTAAGATTTCGTCGATTGGCAGAACATCCGGCTTACTCTATTTGCCTTCTCTTCAAAAAACCGCAAATGGCAAGACCTTCAACACCGCAAAGTAGGGCAGAAATACCACGAGGAAGGCCAGGGAGAAGGTGAGGTAGCGCTCTCCAGCGACCATTTTCCGACCAAAGATCCGAAATCCCAGCATGGGGAGGGCGAGCAACAGGGCGATCACTGCATTCACACTGACGAAGACGCCTACCATCGCAACCGAGAATAAAGCAGGCTGTAGGATCACTCCGCTGATCAAGCCATAGACGGCCCCCATGACTGCGGCAATCAGCATGAAGTAGAGGGCGTAGATCAGCCCGCGTCTAAACAATGGGATTCTTTTCATGATGCACGGTTGGTTGAGGGGCGGATTGGGGGACCTTTTTGCCAAGCATTCGGCGCTTTTTCCAGCGAGGCAACCAGATGAAAAAGCCCGTGAGGAAGAGGGCGGCGGTTACCAGGGAAGCGAGGAGCGCCAAGATTCGCGTCGGCAAGCCCCCGAAGGTTCCATAATGAAGGGGCTGCACCCAGTTCAAGTACGACTTGGCTAGGCGATAAGGCTCATCCTGAGAAGAGCCGATGGTCGCTCCTGAGTATTGATCGACGAATAGCAGAACGCGATTGCCCGTCTTGGCGGCGGAGGGAAGGGTTAGATTCACGGTATAGGCCCCCAAGGAATCATGCGGCAAGCTCATGCCTGTCACCTCCCCTTCGGGAAACTTCTGCTGCGCGAGGTGGACCGCTTGGGTGATGGTGATGGGCGAGGTATCCACTTGGTATTGCGATTGCTGATCTAGCACCTCGCTGATCGACATGGGCGATT
>JBCCCJ010001383.1:0-2020 GCA_039033615.1 Bacteroidota bacterium | reverse complement strand
CTAGCAATCAGAAAACCTGTATTACCATATCCTCCCAGGATTATGATTTTTGTTTTCATGTCCAACTCCGATTTCACTAGGTGACAACTACGTTACCGGTTTGAAATTGCTCAACAGTTCGGCATTCACGGGCTTGTTGGGCGAACTGGTAAAGTAACGATATTAAATTTTCTTGCCATAATACGCACTTTTTGGAATGTACAAGGTCTTCACCTTTTGGTCTGAACCATTTCATGGGAGTTTGTTGGTACTCCTGAAAAAAGGCCCGCTTGAAGGTCGAAACGCTCATGCTGGCGAGAAAAGCGAGTTCCTCCAGGCTCAGTTTGTTGAGTTTGTTGTTCTCTACGATGTTCGTAAGCCGGCTGCGTTTGTGATCTCCTGCTTGGACCAGGCTGTGCAAAAAGGCTGCTCCATGCGCATGGGAGAGGTAGAGCAGGATTTCCTCAAATTTATTCGCCAGGATGAACCCTTGGGTAGGAAGAGGCAGTTTCAAGACCTCGTCCAGGCTCACCACAAATTGCTGAATGTATCGGTCATAGGGGAGAATATAAAACGAGCGGTTTTCCGCAGAAGCATGGGAAGTTGGTTGGTGCTTTTCTACAAATGCTTGCACCGCCTCTGCCGGGAAAAACAGCAGCATGCTTTGGTAAAAATGATCCTCTTTGGAAGTCGTCTCGGTCATCAGGCAATTGCCCGCCTTCATGATGACAAAATGCTGGGGGTCAATCTGTACCGTTTTGTCGTCCCCCATGACCTCTTTTTGCCCCTTCCGCAAAAAGCTGATGGTGTGCTTCGACAGCTGAATTTTGGTCTTCAGGAGGTCCTGAAAGTTGCGATAGTCATATAGCTGGAGTTGGGCAGCATTCCCAATGGGAAGGTCTTTCGGAAGCGTGGTGACGTGCATGGCCTTGTCTGAGGTAAATGATCCACAAAATTGTGTTGAATTCCTTCCTCGCCTAGCTCCTCTAACAACTGTATGGGAATCACTTATTCTTAATCTCCACCAGCAAGTCCTTGATTTCGCTCAGCATGCCAAATAGGCGTTCGCTTTGAGAAGTGCCGGGCTGATCGCCTTGGCGGCTTTCGCTAATCAGTCGTTCCCGCTGCTCCAGGACCTTTTCTTTGAAGGCCGGGGTATCCAGGATGCCGATCAGTTTCATATCACTGCCGCTGGGATTGCTCTGCCCAGCAGTTTCGATTTTCAGGATGCGGAGGTCAAAGATGCGCAGCAGCGGATTTTCGATGAAGGTCAGGTCCTGAATATTTTCTAGGGGAATGGTCTTCTCCACCCGAAATAGCACCCCTTTGTTGAACTCCAGGTGGCGGGTAGTCAGGGTACAACTGAGGCTTTCGTAATAGCGTTTGCTGATGTACTGCCCCACGCCCAGCAACCAAATCACCAGCAAGGGAATGCCAATGAGGGAAAAGGCCAAGATCACCACCCCGTACAGGAGCAGGTAGGTTTTGATCTTGGGGTTGAATTCAGCGGTTTGGAGAATTTTTGCAGAAGTAGGCATGGGAAGGGAGGGATAAAGGTAGTTTTGGGTAAGGTACGATACTTTGGGAGGAAGAGAAATTGGTCGTGCTTGGTAGATGGATCGCTTTTCTGCTCTTTGGGTTGGGAGAAAAATGGAAATGCTTTGCTAGCTTTCCCCTCCATGCGTACTTCCCAACCCAAACTGACACGGCTCAGAACATTCTTTTAGTGTGCCGGAGGGGTGTTCGAAGTTCAAGGTCAATCTGGCGATATATCTGAGGGATTTGGGGCGAATCGCGGTTTCCGTGCGGGAATCGAAGATGTGGGGTGGGGGATATATCTGAGCTTGGAGCACTGAGTTGAGGGAGGCGGTTTTCGCAGAAAATAAGAGCAATTGTCCCACTAGCAGCCTGTCGGACTGAACCTTGGGGATGCGATGTTATGATTGCCTGATGATGTTTGGCTGGCGAGGTATCGTCCGATGTGTGATCTTACAGCGCTTATGAGAGCAGCCAAGAGGGAAAATATGGCCAAATTTTGAGG
>JBCCCJ010001382.1:0-2021 GCA_039033615.1 Bacteroidota bacterium | reverse complement strand
TCATCTTTGGGTCCCTTTTCCCAAAGTTTCGCGATTTGGCCCGCCAAATTCGGTTTTTCTTCCTTGATCTGGAAAGAAATATCTACGCGAAAAGAGGAAGTTATTTTTCAAGTCTCCCTAAGTAACTGGCCAAATAAAACGCTGACATTTTTTCGAGGAGTAAGATCATAAATTCCAGTTCCATCAGCGAGCGGAAACCTGAAAGTGAAAGCTTCCACTTGGGGTTTCATAGACTGCGTACTCTCCTTCTTGCCTGACAAAGCGGACGTGTGCATTCGAGTTCAGGCTTTTGCCACCTTCGCTGACCTTGCTTGGATCTGTGGTAGGGACATATACTTTCGCGCTACAACTGACTGGTACGGTGATCTCCATAGAAAAATCAGCTTCTTCTTGTTTCCAGGAAATGCCTGCCATGCCGTACACGGTCCGATTGGAGTAGGTCACATGATCCACCTCAGCTACTGGTTGGGGCTTGAAGATGATTTCTCTGTAGCCTGCCTGGTCAATACTAGGCCGCATGCCAGCCAAGTGGCGATAGAACCAGGTAAAGCCACCTCCGAACATGGGATGGTTGAAGGAGCCTTTTCCATCAGTCCAACTTTCCCGGGTGGTAGTGGAACCAAGATCCAGCCAGCGTCCAAAGCTTGGTTCCTCTCTGCGATTCATGATTTGGTAGGCCAACTCCTGATGCCCATGTTCGGCCAGCACCTCAAAGAGATAGCGGGTTCCGAAAATTCCGGTATAGGGATGGCCGCCATTGGCTTCGATGTTGCTTTGCAGGGCCGCGATGACCTCGGATTCGATTTCCGGATCTACGCCCATTTTTAGGGCAAATACATTCGAGCCATGGGTACCAAAGGTTCCTGTTTCTTCGTCGTAGAATCCTTTGCGAAAGGCCTGTCGGGTGGTTTCCGCTAAGGCTGAATAGGTAGCAGCTTCCTCCTCATGCCCAAGAATCCGGGCCGTTTGGGCAGTGATGTCTGCACACATCCAGAAATAAAAGGTATGTACCAAACCTTCGCTGATGGCTTGCCCATCCCGATCCTGATACACCTCCCAATCACTGAGATTGAACCACTTCAGAACCTTGCCATTTTTTCCCTTGCGCTGAGAAAACATGATCCCTTCCTCGTCCACCCATGTTTTCAGGTAGCGGACATAGCCTTTCATCGCTTCGTAATGATCAGACAGCATGTCCTTGGCTCCATATTGCTCATAAAAGTCCCAGGGCATGAGGCAGATCGCGGCTCCCCAAGCTACGCCCCCTCCACAACCCGGTTGCCAGGGGGCACCATTGGGGACATAGCCAGTAGCCTCGATCTGGGCATCGTTCATGTCTTGAATCCACTTATGGTAGAAATTCCGGGCATCATAGTTGTGGATGACCGTGGCACAGGTGACTTGTCCATCACCGGTATAGCCGTTGCGCTCCCGATGAGGGCAATCTGAAGCGATGCCGCCATGCATATTGTCCACTTGACTCCTCCTCCAAATGGTATGGAGGTCGTTGAAGAAGGCATGGGAGGTTTCGAAGGTCGCTGTCTCCTCAATGTAGGTGTTGACAGCCTCCGCAGTAAGATGTTCTGCCTTGAGTTCACCGGGCCAGTTGTTGATCTCGATTCCAGAAAAGACAAACCAGTTGAAGCGGGGCGCATAATTCTCCGGCCCTTCTCCCCTGAAGGTGTAGCGATTGTCCCCAGAGTACAAATTTCCGTTGAAGGAAATCTCGACGGTCTGGCCAGCGGGGCCTTCCACTTGGTTCAGCCGCACCCAGCCGGAAATTTCTACTCCGAAATCCACTTGATAATGCCCTTCGCCGAGCTTTTCGATGGAAACGGGAGAAATACGCTCCGTAACCTTGTCCGGGTAGGCGGTATGGGCCACCAACTCTCCTTCCGGCGCGGATTTTTTGACTGCTTGCTCCCAGTTACGGTCGTCAAATGCTGGGGTATTCCAGCCTGTTTGTTCTTTCCTGGCGTCGTACTCCTCTCCGTAGTATACCATGTTCATCAGAATAGGGC
>JBCCCJ010001381.1:0-2021 GCA_039033615.1 Bacteroidota bacterium | reverse complement strand
ATTTTGAAACTCTGGCAGGGCTGCGAGAGCTTCAAAATTGACGTGAGAACCGAGGTAGATGATGGCGACCAACATCAAGAGAGATCCCACGAGGGTGTACAAGAAAAACTTCAGCGAAGCGTAGACTCGATTTTTTCCACCCCAGATTCCGATGAGGAAATACATGGGAATCAGTACCATCTCGAAGAATACGTAGAACAGCAACATATCCAGAGAGACGAAGAATCCCAATACCCCAACTTCGAGCAACAACATCAGCGCGTAGTAGGCACGAGGGTAGGTGTTGACTGAACCCCAGGAGAAGAAGATGGAGAGCGGAAAGATCAAGGTCGTCAACAACACCAGATAGATGGAAATCCCATCCAGTGCAAAGGTGAAGTTGATGTCAAACCCTCCGTAGGTGAGCCAGTCGATGTTCATGAACACGGCATAGCCATCATCGGCGAGACCGCCTGCTTTGACATCTGCGAGGTACTGGACGTACACCAACAAGCTGATGACAAAAGGAACCATGGAGACCCAGAAAGAGATCTGCTTGGAGAGTTCTTTGCGCCCTTCACTAAGGGCAGCAATGATGCCTGCACCAAGCAAGGGGGAGAACACCAGGAGAATGAGTAACGTTTCGGTCACCGTTGTATATGTTTAGAAAGTGATCTAGTGCTTTGTCAACTACTGATTGATGGGCATCTGGTGTGCCTTTTTCCGCATCTCAGCGTTGAAAAATCTTCGCTTGGACCGCCAAACTCAGATTTTTCGCCTTGATCTGCAGAAAAATCCTCTACCATCTATTCATCACCTATCAATTGATCAAGCACTAGCCCATTTGGGAGCGGCTAAATTAGACACTTTTTCATACATAACCAATTTGGAGAAAGGGGGCAAAGGGGGAGAAATTCCTCTTGCCTCATTGGTTGGCTTCGAGTTCTTCCAGGATCATGGGCTCGATGGCTCGCAACTGCCAGCGTTTGCCAATTTTGAACTTGTCTCTGCCCAAATACCGCAAGGCCAACCCGCTGGTCAAGAGCCCGGTAGCTACAATCAGGGTGGTTGGATCGGGGGAGGTATCTTGGGTCAGGGTGTTGATCGTGGTCAACCCAATGAACATGCCGCCTCCCAGAATGGCGGTGGCATAATAGCCATTGCGGAACGTTCGCCAGGGCGAGGGGCGAGAATTGATCACCGCTCGAATCTCCGAGATCGGCACATAATCCCGATACAGAAGACTGTTTTGGTCAGAACCATCGACCTGCACACTTTTCACCAAGACAACAAAAGATTCATCAATGCTTTCGATGATGCCTTCGTATTTGGCCTGTCCATCCTGCCCCTGGAAGCGAATGTAGTCTCCGGGTTGAAAGAGGATGCGTTTGAATTTTTTCGGGTTTTCCAGACTCAACAATTTTTGAGCCTGCCCCATAGGAAAGACCATGCCCAGCCACAGCAAACAGCACAACATGAATTTCATACCAGTGAAGATTTCCTTTGGGTAACCAACTTTTTCCCGCAAGAGAAAGTTATGAGTTTGTAGCCAAAAATATTGCCAGATTCAGGATTTTCGTTCTATATTTGCAGCACTTTCAGAACCAGCGGATGTGGCGGAATTGGTAGACGCGCTAGATTCAGGTTCTAGTGGGAGATAATCCCGTGGAGGTTCGAGTCCTCTCATCCGCACAGATTTATGCCGATATCAAAAGTATCGGCTTTTTCTATGCCATTTCCAAAACGCTTTTTTACTCGGCTGTGGCAAGGTGAAGGCTGAGGGAGGTAGGTCAAAGGGGAGTCGGATCGCATCCGGGGGAGGGGTGTACGTCAGATGTCACCAGAACAAGCATATCCCAGTAAATGGCAGTCGCGATGCGCCTGCCTATTTCTGTAAGGCATCTGTTTCTACCAAACTGCGAATCGCTATGCGCTTCGTTTTTCTGAGAGTTGGTTCGGCATACTTCGACTGTCGCTCAATACAGGCGCTCCCCACAAGTCCTTGTCATTCGACAATCGCAGCCCGGAGGGATGCGCATCTT
>JBCCCJ010001380.1:0-2023 GCA_039033615.1 Bacteroidota bacterium | reverse complement strand
TTCTTTTTGTTAATGGGTCCATGGAGCATAGGAAAATTTATTTCAATTTTTCCTAGTGTTGGAAAGAATAAATAAATGACTTTTCGGATAAGCCATTTTTTACTTTTTTTACATCATGGAACAAAGCAACTGATTTCTGAAAAGGAATAGAATCAGTCAGCGCAAAAATCAAGGGGTATGAACATCCTAAACGAGTACCGTAGCCATCTTCTCTTTCTGACCTTAGGAGCGATTTTTCTGAGCTTCTCTTCTCTTTCCGCCCAATCCTGGAACGCAGAACGCTATTTTGGCATTCCTGAACAGGATAAGCAGGAAGTATTGAAGGAGGAATTTGACGTTCGCTCTGCCGAGTGGAAACTGAATCCCCGCGTATACAACGAGCGGGTATATGACGGCGATTATTATTGTGCGACCCTGTCTGGTCAAGGGGGCATCCGCTCTATCCCGGTCAAAGTAGATCAAAACGGCGATTACGAGATGGAGATCCGGCTTCGATATGCCAGAGGAGTGGGAACTCCGGCCGCGGGTCTGTATTGGGGAGGAGACCGTACGGAAAATGGATTCAGCTTTAATTATGACACCGATGGTCAGTTTGCTGTCACCCTGCACCGCAGAGGTCATCAGTATGTCTTGCAACCCAAAACGGCGGCTGCGAACCTCACCAAATATTCGTACAACTCCCTTCTACTCAGAAAAGTAGGCAACCGATGGTACTTATTTACCAATCAGCAATTGGTCCACCAAATGCCTGCACAATCTCTCTATGGACGGGAAGTTGGATTTTTTCTGGATGGTCGCATGGCCATTGAGGTAGATTTTTTGCGGGTAAGTCAATTCAACCAGGACGACAAAGGCCCGACCATTGAGTTGACTTCTCCTGGCGTGCCCGCCAGTGGCATTCTGACCGTGGCTAAAGCGCAGCAAATGATCAAAGGAACCTTGTCCGATGACTCTGGCCTGGGTTCTCTCTCCATCAATGGACACAGCATCTCAGTCGCAGAAGACGGCAGTTTTTCTGCTAGTTTGCATCTTCCAGAAGGCTCCCACCAGATCGAGTTGGTGGCGCTGGATGCCCTCGGTAACGAGAGCCGACAATCCTTCCAGATTGCGTATACCCAAGCCCCGCCCAAACAGCCTCCTTATCAGGATTCTTTTGCGTACGAGTTTGAGCAGGAGAACAAGCAATCCTACGATTCGCCTCAAGACCAAACGCCTGCAGATCCATGGGAAAAAGAGTTGTCTTCCTTCTCCAACCCCACCGGAGAGAATTATCTGCTGTTGATTGGGGTGAATCGGTATGCCAATTGGACGCCCCTTTTCAACCCTGTGAAGGACTGCCAGGACATCGCAAGGGTGCTCACTTCTCAATATCAATTTGACCAGGAGCATCTGATTACCCTCTTCAACGAACAAGCTTCGCGGGAAAACATCCTGGAGACCTTTGAATCCCTCCAGGAAAAACTGCAACCGGAAGATAATCTGTTGATCTACTACGCAGGCCACGGATTCTACGATCAGGGAGCAGACTTGGGATATTGGGTGCCAGTCAATGCGCGTCTGAAGAAGGTGCCTGACTTCATCCGAAACTCCACCATTCACGATTATCTGCGAGCAATTGACACCAAGCACACCCTGCTGATTGCCGATGCTTGCTATTCAGGTTCTCTGTTTGCAACCTACCGGAGTTCTTTGCTGCGGGAAGACATGAAGTCTCGTTGGGCCTTTACTTCCGGGGATATCGAAAAAGTATTTGATGGAGAACCAGGGAAGAATTCGCCTTTTGCCCGCTATCTGATCCGATATTTGGAGCAAAACCGAAGAACTGAATTTCCGGCAAATGAATTGATCGAAACCGTAGGAGCAAATGTCCAACGCAACACCAGCCAATCTCCTCAAGGAAGCAGTCTCCGAAGAGCTGGGGATGAAGGCGGCGTGTTCATGTTCCGAAGGAAATAAGCAAACACATCAACAGATTTTTTGCGGGAACTGGCTCTATCGCCGATTTCTCTTTGCCGCGCTCGAC
>JBCCCJ010001379.1:0-2026 GCA_039033615.1 Bacteroidota bacterium | reverse complement strand
GCATGCTCCCATCCAGATCATTGACAGAGGTCAGATTGATCAGGAGTTTCTCACTGCCAGCCGCACGCCAGAACGTTTTCGGTTTTGACTTTCTTTGCCTACATGCCATCGGCAAACCACTTCCTCCTGCCACTGCCACTACCACTGCTCCTCCCATGTCCACTCATCGCATGCAATCGGTTCAATCTCCCATCATTCCCATCGTTGGGCAATGGATTCGGGAGACGCCGGGAACCATTTCCCTAGGTCAAGGAGTCGTCCGCTACGCCCCGCCTCCACAGGCGTTGGAACAGATTCAGGCGTTTTTGTCCCAACCGGCCAATCACCTCTACTCGGCAGTGGAAGGCATCCCGGAGCTAATCTCGGCCATTCGGCAGAAACTCGTTACCGATAATGGCATTTCCCTCACTTCCCACCAACGCATCCTAGCTACCGCCGGAGCCAACCTCGCTTTCTCCAATGCCATGTTTGCGATCACCGACCCTGGAGATGAGATCATCTTACCCACGCCCTTTTATTTCAACCACGATATGGCGATCTCGCTTGCTTCTTGCAAGACAGTGGGCGTTCCAGTGGATGAACACTACCAATTGCGATTGGAGGCGATAGAGGCGGCCATCACCGATCGGACCCGGGCGATAGTTACCGTCTCTCCCAACAATCCTTCCGGGGTGATCTATCCAGCGGAAGACCTGAAGGCAGTGAATGAATTGTGCCGAAAATACGGCATGTACCACATCCATGACGAAGCCTATGAATACTTCGCTTATGGAGAGCAAGAACCTTTTTCTCCCGGCAGCATCCCTGGCAGCGAAGCCTACACCATTTCGATCTATTCTTTGTCAAAATCCTATGGCTTCGCGAGTTGGCGGATTGGCTATATGGTGATTCCTGAGAAGTTGTTCGAAGCCGTGCGAAAAATCCAGGATACCCAATTGATCTGCCCAGCGGTAATTTCTCAATATGCCGCGATGGGAGCCCTGGGTGCGGGGAAAGCTTGGGTGAAAGCCCAGCAACAAGACATCATCGCTGCCAGAAAGCTCATGTACGATTCTCTGACAGAATTGCCGTTTTGCCACATTCCACCTACTGATGGGGCCTTGTATTTCCTACTAAAGATTGACACCAAGCTTCCCGTCCATCAGTTGGCGGAGGCCTTGGTACGCCAACACCAGGTAGCCGTCATTCCCGGAGAAACTTTCGGGATAGACAACGGCTGCTACGTCCGGGTGGCATTCGGGGCCCTGGATCGGGAAACAGTGGAAGTGGGGGTCGGGAGGTTGGTGAAGGGGTTGCGTACATTGGTGGAATGAGCAGCTATTCTCGCACCAATTTTCGCCAGGTCTGTCTACCAGTCTGGTCTCTCAGATGCAATAGATAGACCCCGGGACCATCTTCCAATTCGAGAGAATGAGAAGCTGCTTGCAAATCGGCTTTCTCCTCTATCAAACGGCCTTGTAAGTCATACAGTTGATAGGACCAGGGAGCAGAAAAACCGAAAAACCGGATCTGTACTTCCCCACTGCTGGGATTGGGAAAAACCTCAACCGTCTGGGTCCAGTCTGCGGTGGAGGAAACCAAGGGCAGGGTGATCTCCACACATTCAGAGGTGTCCACACAGCCGTCGAATTGATCGACGATCACGGCATACCAGCCACTGCTGTCCGGGAAAAAATCGCCCTGAGTCGCTCCAAGGATAGGGGTAAGGTTCCCTTGTTCACAGGCCAGCCATTGAAAGGTCGCTTCAGTTGCTTCGGCAGTGAGACTGGTGTCCGTCTGACTGAGGCCCGTTTCCACTTCTGGATAGACAAACAAATCCAGCGTAACCGTTGAATCACAGCCAGAATCCGCCAGTAGATCCTCAACATATTGTCCACTGGTACTGAGCCATTCCCCCGCGAACCATAATTCTTCACCAGCACAAAGTGTGTCTTGGAGGGCGGTGAAGCGGGGAGAGCAGCGTTCATACACAAATACCCGCCCGGCATTGTTTAAGGTTGGGGGAAAGTTAGGACCTTTCGCCCTG
>JBCCCJ010001378.1:0-2028 GCA_039033615.1 Bacteroidota bacterium | reverse complement strand
GTCAGTCAAGGAATGTTGGAAGAGTTCGGTCCCAAACGGGTGATCGATACTCCCATTTCTGAACTTGGGTTTGCAGGCGTTGGGGTAGGTTCAGCCATGCTGGGTCTGCGTCCGATCATCGAATTCATGACCTTCAACTTCTCGTTGGTGGCCATCGACCAGGTGATCAACAACGCTGCCAAAATGCACCAAATGAGCGGTGGGCAATACACCGTTCCCATTGTATTCCGTGGGCCAAGCGGTTCTGCGGGTCAGTTGGCGGCCACCCACTCTCAGAGTTTTGAGAACTGGTTTGCCAATACCCCTGGTCTGAAAGTGGTTTCTGCCAGTACCCCTGCCGATGGCAAGGGCTTGTTGAAGTCAGCCATTCGGGACCCAAACCCAGTACTCGTGATGGAATCTGAGGTGATGTATGGCGACAAAGGTCCCGTACCTGAAGGGCCTGAGTTCCTGATTCCGTTGGACAAGGCTGACATCAAGCGCCCTGGCAAGGACGTAACCATCGTTTCCTTCGGAAAAATGGTGCATGTAGCCTTGGAGGCCTGCGAAGAATTGGCCAAAGAAGGCATCGACGCAGAAATGATCGACCTTCGTTCCCTTCGTCCCATCGACTACGCAACCATCATTGAGTCCGTCAAAAAGACCAATCGTTGCGTGGTAGTAGAAGAAAGCTGGCCCTTGGCAGGTATGGCAACTGAAATTGCCTACGCCATCCAAAAGAAAGCCTTTGACTACATGGATTCTCCAGTGGTTCGGGTAACCAGCCGCGACACGCCACTGCCTTATTCTTCCACCTTGGTAGATGCGTTTCTGCCTAACCCCAAGCGGGTGATCGATGCGGTGAAGCAAGTGATGTATCTGGTCTAATCAGACCGATACCTACCATATAGAGAGACCCTTTCAGTCTGCTGAAAGGGTCTCTTATTTCTGCTCAGGCATTCTTTCTATCGGATAAACCCTATATTTGCGCATAATTCAATCCTTTTTTATTTTTTGCCGAAACTGACTGTTGACACCAAATTTTGATTCCTTTGGTTTAATTCCCTGCAATTTGCCCCAATCTCATCAACAACTTACAGACGAGGAATTGATTGTTTCGATTACCCGAGATGGTAAGACCGAATTGTTTGGTCTGCTGTACGAGCGGTATTCCGACAAGGTGTTTCGTAAGTGTCTCAGCTTTGTTAAGGACGAAGATCAAGCACGCGACATGGTTCAGGAGGTTCTCCTGAAAGTATTTGCGCAATTGCCCAAGTTCAAAGGCAACAGTCGATTTTCTACCTGGTTGTATGCAATCACCTACAACTATTGTGTGGAACACTATCGCAAGCGGATGCGATACATGACCGTGGACCTCGACGAAGGGCCTGATCTGCCAGAGCCGAACGAACAAGAGGAGCAAGAACTTCTCAATACGCGCAAAGCGTATCTGGAACAGGCCTTGGAAAAGATGCCTGAGGAAGATCGAAGTCTGCTGATTCATAAATATAAAAAGGATCAATCCATCAAAGATTTGATGCAGGATCTCGATATCACCGAGAGTGCTGTGAAGATGCGCCTATCGAGAGCGAGACAGCGAGTCCGGCGATTGATCGAAGAAGCAGAACGCAAAGAGCTGAATTATCGCTGATTTTTGCGGAAAAAACTCTCTTTTGCTTAGCCGAAAATGGCTACCTTCGTCAGAGAAACCTAGCTTTCATGAATCCCGGTGAAAAAGGATGGCTCCAGGCATTCATCAGGTATCAAAAACGCAAACTCCGTTTACCGACGGCGGCTCCTCCTTTGAAGTTGATTCGAAAGGTCACCAATAGTGAGGAATACCTGTACCAATTGATTCAGCCGACCGGGCTGATGTATGGCTATCCCATCCGTTTCATTTCCGATCCTCATCCCCGATTGCATGAATGGGGCGAAAAAGACAAAATCAAGGTACTCCTCGCGGAAGGCAGGGATTTTATTTTTTGGCAGATCCCTAAAAACGATCCCAGCCCATCAGGCCAGCCCCATCCAAAATAAAAAGGTTAACAT
>JBCCCJ010001377.1:0-2028 GCA_039033615.1 Bacteroidota bacterium | reverse complement strand
TCGACGACGACGTGAAGAAGAAGCGGCTGAGCGAGGACGGCAAGGCCGAGGTGCTGTCGCGGTTGCACGGTTGGATATTGCTCTTCGATGAGTTGGTGGTCTCCATAAAAACGATAGAGCACCTCTTGCAGAAAGGGGTAAGCCAATTGCCAGCCAATGGGACCACTTCCATCTCCGAGGCCTTCGGAAGCGATGTCATTGTTGGGAGCACATTCCGGCATACCGCCAAGGGGACGGGCATCATCAGCAAAGTCCTGCACCGTTTTGCGGTAGAAATTGGCCATGTCAAAGTTGAAGACAAAGGCTTCGCTGGCGGTCACCATGTCTCCACCATAGCCAAACTTCTCGCGAGCAGGACAATCTGATTGTACGCTGAACACATTGCTGAGAAAGGTCCAAAGGGTCGCGTCTTGAATTTGGTTGAAGGCTTCATTGCCACTCACGAAACTCCCTGCTCCTTTCAAGGCGGCAGAGAGGCGAAGACCTTTGATGCGATCCGGGGACAATTTGCCAGGATAGCCCTCAATTTGAACGTAACGAAAGCCATGAAAACTGAAGTGTGGCTGGAAATATTCTCCCTCAAATCCGCCCAAGGTGTAGTGGCTCTCCTGCCACGCGTCCGTAGGCGCTCCTGGTCCTCCTTTGAGTCCGGTATAGGCTTTGATCTGCGTGGTCATGGTTGTATGTCCGTTGACCATGCCATCTTCAAAAACGAGTTCTCCATATCTCAACCGCACTTGCTGTCCGGCTTCTCCTGCTAGTTCCAACTTTATCCAGCCTGCAAAATTCTGCCCAAAATCCACGACATACACCCCCGGTTTGGGTTCGGTGATGGACTTGGGTTGAAGATATTGGGTGATTTTCACTGGAGGCTGCTCTTGAGGTAGGAGGGTGCCTTTCGGGGGAATGGCTTCCTGAACAGCTTGCCAGTCGGCCAAGGCTTCTGGCGGCTGCGGCTCACACCAGTTGGGGTCTTTGAGGCGGCCATCGTGTTTCTCCCCCAAATAGACATTGTTGCGAAGAATCCAGCTGGGTTTGGTCTGCCAGGAGAGGTCGGTGGGAATCACCTCTTTGCGGCCATCGACAAAATGGAGATGCAATTCCGCCAATAGTTTGGGTTGACCCACGGCTAGAATCTCTCTCAGGTTCCAGCGTCCAAACAAGCGCAAGGGAAGGGGATTGTACCAGCCATTACCCAACATGACCCCCAGCACATTTTCCCCTACGCCCAATTGATCTTCGACGGGATAGGTGCTGTAGAGGATGCGCTTGTCAAAATTGGTCCAACCGGGTTCAAGAACAGCAGGGCTGCTTTTCTGTCCATTGAGGTAGGCTTCGTAATAGCCCAGACCCGCGATGTGCAGGCGGGCGGAAGTAGGGAGTTCTTCGAGCACAAATGACTTTCTGAACACGGGAGCCGGATGATCCTCGTAGAACTCCTCGTCTCGATCAGGGGCTTGGCCCCCATCGCCAATCCATTCTCCCTGCCACTGAATCGGCCCCGTCTCAAAAGGCTCGGGGATGCTGAAATCTGAGGTTTCTCCTTCGCCATCCCAGCTTCGCACTCGCCAATAATATCTACTCAGCGGTGCCAGTTCCGGGCCTGCATAGGGAATCTGCACCTCGCGTCCTGCCGTCTGCTGCTCACTGTCCCACAGCAAGGTCTCTCCCTCTTCAAGAGCGGCTGAATCGGTCCCGACTTGGATTTGCCAGGCGGTTTGGATCGCGTTTGGTCGATCATCACTCACCCACCAACTGAAGAAGATGCCGTCTGGAGACAGGCCGAGTGGCTGGCGTTGAAAATTGGTTTTCAGTTGAATGGGGGCGTGTTGCTTGGGCCCACGATTGAGAAAACAACTCTGAGTCGATAGCAAACACAGAAACAGCAGGCACCAGCGGGAGGTTCGATTCATAGCACAGGAGCATTTTCGGAGGATGGAAAGGAAAGATGCAATTTTTTGCCAGACCTTCCATACTGGGGGGTGGGGAGGAGGTACGTCAGATGTCGCAAATTCACTGGTGATGTTG
>JBCCCJ010001376.1:0-2030 GCA_039033615.1 Bacteroidota bacterium | reverse complement strand
TCTTTCAGAAATGGTCTAATTCTTACATGACCATGGAGTAGTTCAGGGATTGGAACAGTTATTGCCATAACTACTTCATTATCGCCCATTTCTGCTCTGCCAATCAACTTCGAATGAAAACCTCCCTATTGACCTGCCTACTCGCTCTTATCTTTTTAGGGGCATTTGCCTCAGAATCTACCTCTCCAGAGCTCCAATCTTACGTTGGGACTTGGATCAATGAACGAGCGGACATTGCTAAGATCACCGTCGAAGTGAAAGACGGAGAGGCATGGGCCAGAGCATGGCGCAGCTGTGATCAGGGATTGTGTGAAATTGGCTGGGTCAACGCTGAGCCTTTTGCCAAAGTCGGAGGCATGGACTCTGAATTGGCGCTCACGTTCAGCTTGCAGATGGCGGAAACAGAAGCGCATTTGTTGCTTCAGCGGCAAGGAGATCGCTTGGGAGTAAAGGTGGTTTCCATTCGTCAAGAAAGTGGACATCCGCTCCGCACTACCTATATGGCTTTCTATGATCGCCCAATTTCAGCTAATCCTGCTCTCACGGGCTCTATCATCGGGCAAGTAACCGGTCCTGCCAAAACCTTGGCGAGTACGGTACAAGTTGTCCTCACAGATGCACAGGGACGGTTGATCAGTCGGCAACCTTTGCGGGCAAATGGGTATGAATTGCAGGAGGTCCCAGCAGGATCTTATCACCTTCGTTTTGAAGAACAAGGAGGACAAGGAATTCTGCTGCTAGAGCCGGGAGAACTCGAAATAGAAGTCTACCCCGGAGAAACGACGAAACAATCCATTCGCTTGTATTGAGCAAGGAGTCGAGCTCCTGTTAGGTAGCCATTTAGCTTATCTCCTCACTTTCGCTGTTTTTTGGGTAACTGGTCTTCGTACCACTCGTCCGTCAATTCGAGGGCGACATCCACCAATTGTACCATTTCTTCTGGCGGTCCCATGGATTCAGACCCATAGGTAAAGGCAAAGCCCGTATCCAGGTCCTCTCCTTCCAAGGCGATGGCCAAGGTACACATCTTGCCTTTGGGATCGGGCATGGTATAACGCCCAGCTTGTTCCAACCACGCTGGATCTAGTTGTCCCAACCATTCTTCCAACCAAGGCTCCGCTACCCTGCCCATGCAGAGTTGGGTAACTTCGGGTTCCGCTTGGCCATCTCCCAACCGATTGATCGCTCCAGAACGCGAGAGATAGATCATCAGCACTTGCTGACCATCGACTTCCCACTTGATGAATACTTGAGTAATATGAGGGCGAATATCCATGCCGCAAAGATAGGCTTCCCCAGATGATTTCACGAAGTTCAAGGGAAGCTTCGCCTATAAAAGCTGAAACAGGAGCAAATAACTTCCCAATAGCGCGGCCCACAGAAAGAAGAAAGCGGCCAGAAACCATTTCCCAAATTTGAAGGGGTTGGATTCTGAGGAAAACGAAGTGGCCGGAACCTTTAGTGAAAAAGGAAATGCCGGGAGCAAAGACTTGATACCAGCTAGCAAACCAATGACGGTCATGAGTGCCAGCCAGATGATGGTACCGTGGTCCATAGTAGCAGAGAAAATAGAAGTGACACGTACGTATCGCTAGGGCTTTGATCTCTGACGGCGCGGATATTGGAAAGGTCACAACAGAAACCAAGACGACCGATAGTTCGCCCTGAGCAGGAATCCCTATCGATCGTCGTTATCTGTTTTCTTTGGTAGAAAGGAAAAGTTTATCCACCGAAGGCATAGAATACGCCAACTTTCACGCCCATGAGCTTGCGCTTAATTTCCTCTACTCCCTGCGTATCCATATCCACAGTCCGATTCATGCCCAATTGGACCCCCCAGCCTGAATTGGTCGCCAGCATCACTCCCGCTTCGAATTGAGCAATGCCATCCAACTCTTTGGTGTGCTGATCTTTGACTTCTTGGCGATATGGACCATTTTCTCCCTGATAGGTGTAGTCAAAATCCTGATCCACCCAGCGTTGAGCGAGGATGGCAGCTTCCACATACGGCTGAATGTGCGCGTCGGGGC
>JBCCCJ010001375.1:0-2031 GCA_039033615.1 Bacteroidota bacterium | reverse complement strand
TTCACATTTACCCCGCCGGGGGCGAATCGAGGGTCATACCGCAATATTCGCCCGTTGTCAGCTATGGATAGTTGCTTCACGCCTTCTTTGGCCCACACCACCAAATGAGGCGAGCCAGTGTCGATCCAGTATTGACTCTCTGGCAAGGTCCGGTATCCCTGGGGAGTTCCCATCTTTAAGCGCACTTCCTCTCCTACAAGGATCGCTTCGTGTAGGCCGTCTATTGCCTCAAAACGATAGGTATCGCGCTGGATTCCCATTCTTTGAGCAAAGGCTACCAGGCAGCGTCCCCCATTTCCACACATGCTACTTTCCTTGCCATCAGCGTTGTAGTACACCATCCGAAAGTCCAGCTCCGGATGAGGGCTGAGCAACATCAATCCGTCTGCCCCTATGCCAAAGCGACGATCACATAGCCGCTGAATCTGGTCGGTGCTCAAGCGATTCTCCCACTCCCCACTCTGGTTGTCGATCAGGACAAAGTCATTGCCTGTCCCCTGGTATTTAAAGAAAGTCAGCATCCTCATGCAGCAAAGGTAGGCATCCCTGTGGAAGGGAGAAATGCTTCGTCGGAACATTCCGAGGTTCATCCCCTCTTCTCACGGGTTCATACCCAATTGGTTGAAGAAGACTGGCGAAACTCCCTTCTTGAGCCTGATTCCCCTTCCTTTCTATTCTCTCACTTAACTTCATTGTCTCATGTTCCAATTCGCAAAACGTAGTCTGCTGATTCTGCTGGGGGTCATGCTCCTGGCCGCCTGTGGAAAACCTTCCTTCGAATCCATTGCCTATCCCCAACCTTATGAGGGAAATGAACTGATGGTCCAATTGAGTCCTACCCAGGAGAAGTATGACCTAGACGAACCCATTCTCTTGCGGTTCACCATCACCAACCAGACTGGCAAAACCGTGCGCATTCCCCGCGCCTATTCTCCCTTAGAGGATCGCTTTACTACGGACTACTTTCACATCAGCCGGAAGAAACACCGGGTCTTTTACAAGGCGCAGCGCTTGCAACGCCTCCCCTACCTGAGTCTTTCCAAAGTAAAACTCAAAGCTGGAGAAAGTATTTCTGCGGTTGTGGACATCCGGGAGGGCTACACCATCGAAAAAAGCGGTAAGTACCGGGTTCAATTCATGGGCAGCCACATCAATCGCCTCCCAGATTCAGAAGTTCTGGAAATCAAGATCAAGTAAGCATCCTCTCCACCTAGGAAAACAGTTGTGCCCGAACGTCAGCAATCGCTGAGTTCGGGCACCAAGCATTCCATCACTGGGTAGATTGATTGATGTCTATAGCAGTTCGGTTAGGCGTCGCTCCACGATGCGGTCCCGATTTTCTTGTCGGAACTGAATCTTGTTTTCGACACTGTCGAGGGTCTGCTTCAATTGAAGGATGTACTCTTTTTGATCTGACAACGTTGGATCTTGTTCCAACTGATGAAGGCGTTGGAGAAGGAGGTTGGCTTCCTCTTGTTGTTCTTTCAAGCTCAAGTCTAGCAATTGGTACAGCACAGCTCGAATTTGAGGAACGGTCTCCGATTTCATGTCTCCTGACTCCGTCTCGTAGCGGGACAAGTACTGTTTCAGTTCTTGCTCCTTAGAGATTTTGAGAGAGGAAAGGGTGGGCGCTGCTCCGGGTTTCGCCACTCGGCGGTGGGAAGTCGAAACAGACATCTGAGAGTCGGCGGTAATCGTTTGGGAAAAAAGAGGCAAGGAGAGCGTACAAGCAAAGAAAAGAACTAATAACCTCATCATCCTACAAACACAATTGGGGTAAATCTTCAACTAAAGTACAAGGCAGGGGGAGGGATCTCAATGGATGACGTCCGAAAGGTCATTCTTGCAGGCTAACTGTCCTGAATTCCTGCTTGATTGACCCAGCAAGGCAGAAACATGCATGGTCCCCAACATGCAGATAACCTTTTCTTAACACGACTACTCAATCTTTAACACAGAGATAACATCGGAAATTCTCTGCCTTTGACAAGCGCGACTAATTTGCGCCCACTTGTAGCAGCCTTCTTTGTT
>JBCCCJ010001374.1:0-2031 GCA_039033615.1 Bacteroidota bacterium | reverse complement strand
CGCGAAAAGAGGAAGTTATTTTTCAAGTCTCACTTAGTCGAAAGAGGGAAGGTTCGGGATGACATGTTGATCCAGGCCCCGTCTAATAGAGTAGGAAAGAAATCCGGGCAAAAACAACTTTTCAAGAGGGGAGTCGTACCTTGTACCCCTTGCAACTGCTACGGAAAGCACCTATCTTTGTCGATGGTGAAGAAACGTGCCTATCACAATCATTTTTTAGTCCCCCGGGCTTATTTTTTGTAATCAGATAAACATTTACCCCGCTGTCCATGAGGCAACTCAAGATCAGTAAACAGATCACCAACCGGGAGTCGCAGTCTCTCGATAAATACCTGCAGGAGATCGGCAAGGTTGAACTTCTTACCCCAGATGAAGAAGTCCACCTCGCGCAACGAATCAAGCAGGGCGATCAGGTGGCTTTGGAGAAATTGACCAAAGCAAACCTCCGCTTTGTGGTGTCTGTGGCCAAACAATACCAGAATCAAGGACTCTCCCTGGGAGACCTGATCAACGAAGGAAACCTCGGTTTGATCAAAGCAGCCAAACGCTTCGATGAAACCCGTGGTTTCAAATTCATCTCCTATGCGGTATGGTGGATTCGTCAAAGTATCCTCCAGGCATTGGCAGAGCAATCTCGGATTGTGCGCCTTCCTCTGAACCGAGTGGGAGCCTTGAACAAAATCGGCAAAGCCTTTTCCAAACTGGAGCAGGAATTCGAGCGTGAACCTTCCCCAGAAGAAATCGCGGAAGTGTTGGAAAACATGAGCGAAGATGAGATCTCTGATACCTTGAAGATTTCTGGACGCCACGTTTCCGTAGATGCACCTTTCGTTCAGGGGGAAGAAAACCGCCTCTTGGACGTGTTGGAAAATGATGCAGAACCCAATCCCGACAATGAGCTCATCAACGAGAGTTTGAGCAAAGAGGTCGAGCGGGCGCTGAGTACCCTTACCCAGCGGGAAGCAGAGGTCATTCGTTTGTACTTCGGCATTGGTGTGGAGCATTCTTTGACCCTGGAAGAGATCGGAGAAAAATTCGACCTGACCCGTGAGCGGGTTCGCCAGATCAAAGAAAAGGCCATTCGTCGCCTGCGCCATACTTCGCGCAGCAAAGGACTGAAAACCTATTTAGGGTAAGGTCCGTACAACAAAGAAACTGAGTATCGTATCTTTGTGTGAAAGCAGTTGTTCTTCGTGAACGGCTGCTTTTTTCTTGTGGGTAGCGGCAAAACTGCTTTTGTCAAGCTTTCCTCCCTATGTTGGCGCCTAACACCAAAACAATTCCAGTTTTGTTGAGGTTTGGCCGTCAAATCCTCTGATATGCCACCCATTCTCCTTTTCTGGTTCCACAAATTGATTCAACCTGTTCGCCTCCCAAACTGGTGGGCTGACCTGACGCTGATGTTTCCCCGCCTGGTGTGCGGATTCTTCCTCGCCAGAGACTTCGGAGCAGACAAATTTGGGATGCCCTGGTCGCCGGAGCACAACATGTTAGGCCTATTTGAAGTTGCCTATTGGTTTCCTCAGGATGTAGAGGGGTATGGAGGCATCTTCGCCATGTTTCCTGTCTTTTTTGCCTGGATGGGGGCCTTCAGTGAAGCGGTAGGCGGAATTTTTCTTGCTTTGGGCTTCAAGACCCGGGTGGCTGCCTTCCTGATTATGTGTACCATGCTCACAGCCATGTTTTTGCAAAAAGGGGGACAAGGCCTCTGGCCTATGCTTCCGGCTATGAGCTTCTTCTGGGTCAGCTTGTATGCCTTCGTCCTAGGATCCGGCCGTTTTGGATTGGATCATCTCTTGGAACCATCTCTTCGCCCTAAACCCTTGACCACATGAACCCTTTCTGCTATTTGCTTCCCATCACGCTTCTCTTCTTCGTTGCCTGTGTTCAACCGACCTATCCCCACAAGATTCATGTTGAGCTGGATATGCGAAAGGTGGCAAGCTTTTCCACGGTAGGAGTTCGAGGAGATTTGCCCCCCCTGAGCTGGTATGAGGATATTCCCTTGAATGATTCGGATGGAGACAGCAT
>JBCCCJ010001373.1:0-2032 GCA_039033615.1 Bacteroidota bacterium | reverse complement strand
CCAGGGAGCATGGAGGTCATTGGGGATGAAGAAAACGAGCTTTTCTATGCAGATATGCACTTCATTGCCGAGCAACGGCGACAAGCCAATGCCTTGCAGAGCCAACTCAAAGCGCTCCCCAAAGGCAGTCCAGAGGCCGAGACTAAGCAGCAGGAATTGGCGGCGATCAATGACAAGGTGCAGAACTACCGCCAACAGTTCCTCGCTGAGCACCCTGATTTTCTGTATGCCAAGATGCTCAAAGCGTTGGAAGAACCCCAGGTGCCGGAACCGCCCAAGAACGCGGATGGTTCCCTGGTAGATTCCTTGTTTGCCTTCACCTACTATCGGGCGCATTTCTTCGACAACTTTGATTTCTCCGATGATCGCCTGCTGCGAACCCCCATTTTCCAGCAGAAGATCAATCAGTACATGGACAAGCTCACGGCCAAATTGCCCGATTCCATCGCGGTAGCGGCAGATCATTTGATTGAGCTGAGCCGGAGCAATGACGAAGTCTTTCGATACATGGTGGTGCATTTTCTGAACAAATACGCCAATTCAAAAATCATGGGGATGGATGGAGTATATGTGCATTTGGTGGAGAAGTATTACCTAAGTGGAGATGCATGGTGGGCAGATGAGGAGACGCTCAAGAAGATGGAAGAGCGAGCCAAGGCCATCAGTCCCACCCTGATCAATCGCAAAGCCCCCAATTTTTGGGTGCCGGATGCCAATGGACAACGGCAAACCCTGCACGAGCAGGCGGGAGAATTTACCGTCCTGTATTTCTGGGACATCGACTGCGGGCATTGCAAAAAAGTAACGCCAAAATTGAGCGAAGCTTTCCGACAGTACCACAACCACGACATCCGCCTGATGACCGTGAGCATCAACGGCGATCAGGCAGGCTGGGAAAAACGCCTGGAAGAATATGGCCTCACTGGGCAACCCAATACCACCCACACCCACGATCCCTTGCGTCAGTCTCAATTTGATGGGTGGTATGACCTGCGGAGTACACCCAGGCTGTTTTTGCTGGACAAGGAAAAGAAAATTGTTGCCAAACAAATCTCCGTCTTTCAGATGCAGGAAATTCTGAATCGGGCGCTAGACTTACCTGCGCCCGAGCGGGACGAAGCAGCTGAGGCTGGGAAATAAGCCCTCACACTACTTATTGCTTGCATTCTCTGTATTCACGCTAATCTAATCCCTTGCGATCCATGAAGAAATGCTGTACCCTGGCAAGTACGATCCTACTTTGCCTAATGACCACCCATATCTTTGGGCAAGCGTCTCACTGGACCAGCAGTCAGGAACAGTCGCTCACTGTGCCTGATAAATGGCTGGAACTTCCGCAGAAATATCAAGCTTTTGAAGTAGCCGTGGAAGCGATGAAACAAGACTTGTTTCAGGCTCCCGAACCCTATCAAAAGGAAAAATCGGTGGTGATGCTACTGCCGATGCCAGATGGGAGCCTAGAAGCCTTTGCAGTTACGCAATCGCTGACCATGCCCGCTGCCCTGATACAAAAATATCCTTCTATCCGTACCTACCAGGGGAAAGGGATCGACCGACCCAACTTGCGACTCCGCTTGGAATTCAGCCCCAAAGGCGTGCATGGCATGATCATGCAAGGCACAAAAACGGCCTTCATTGAGCCGCATAGCGCGCAACTGCACATGGCGTATTGGGCGGAAGATTATCGTTCTGGTCATCAGCCCTACTTTAGTTGCGAGGTAGAAGGTCATGATCACACGGCCAATTCTGATTCTGAATTAGACCTATCCAATCGCCAAATCGGCGGAGAAATCCTGGTGTATCGCGCGGCGATTGCTGGTGAGGCTTTACCAGCGAAAAATAGGATATCTGGATCCTGAGCACGGATGCTATCGATGGTGCTCTTCCATGGCCAGCCATCCTGCCGGATACAGCTGATGCCGACCAGCTTCAGCTCAGCATCCTCTTTGGGCTCAGCTCGAAAGATCCCTTTCCATTCAGAATCTTTGGTAGTGACTCGGTAGGGTATTCCCTGTTGCCGCGGCCAATTATT
>JBCCCJ010001372.1:0-2034 GCA_039033615.1 Bacteroidota bacterium | reverse complement strand
CACAAAACTGCCATCCTCGAACAAGAGGTATCCAATGGGCGCACCTACAATCGCCCCATCAAAATGCTGCCCTTTGAAGTAGAAGGCATTGACATTGTGGGCGAAAAAGACCCCACCAGCATTGATGATCGGGAGGGGATGATGGTCTCCCCCATTCGCATGGAGGATGTCCTGGAAATGCCGTCGGTTGCTCCCAGTATCGAAGCCTTGATGAAAAGCATGCCGGGGGTTGCCACCAACAATGAATTTTCCTCGCAATATCAGGTGAGAGGCGGAAACTTTGACGAGAATCTGGTGTACGTCAATGGGATTGAGATTTATCGTCCGTTTCTGGCTCGTTCCGGACAACAGGAGGGCCTGGGGTTTTCCAATCCCAGCATGGCCCAGGGCCTGAAATTTTCCACCGGAGGATTTGGTGCCCAATATGGAGATAAGCTTTCTTCGGTCTTGGATATCACCTACCGGACTCCCAAGTCATTTCGGGCAACGGTCGAAGCCGGGATCATCACCACCAATCTCCACTTCGAAGGGATCAGCAAAAACAAAAAGGAACCCAAAAAACCGGGAAAATTCACCTACCTGATGGGTGCTCGGCGCTTCGCGATGGCCTATCTCCTCAACAGCCTGGAGACTCGGGGGGATTACCAACCCAGCTTCATGGATTACCAAGGGATGTTTACCTACACCCCCAAAAATCGCTATCGCCCAGAAAAAATCCGTCAAAAAGCCAATGGGAAGCGGGATACCCTCTATTATGTCAATGAACCCATCAAGTTCACTTCCTTTGTAGCGGTTACCAGAAATCGCTTCCAGTTCATTCCCACCGAAAGGACCACGACCACTGGCACCATCCAACAAGCCTTCCGTTTGGCAACTCTTTTTCAAGGACGTGAATTGAGTGCCTATACCACTGGTTTGGGCGCAGTCATGATGGAACATCAGCCGCACAGTCGCCTGAAGTTTGATTATACCCTGACTGCTTTTCGTACCCAGGAAAGTGAATTGTTCGACATAGAAGGCTATTACCTTTTGGGGGAAGTCAACACCAATTTTGGCTCCTCGGAATTCAACGAGACAGAATTTGACTTGGGTGTTGGTAGCCAATTTCGGAGTGGTCGCAATTACCTGAGGGCAAATGTCTTCAGCGCCAAAATGCGGGGATTTTGGACCACCAATAACTCAGGAAATCACCGCTTCCTCTTTGGGGCCAAAGTGCAGCGGCAAATGATTCTGGATAATCTCCGGGAATACGAAGCGCTGGATTCTGCGGGCTACCTCGTTGATAGCACTGGCCGCTTTGGTTTGGAAGAAGTGATTCGGGCCCAAAATCAAATCAACAGCCAATTGTACTCAGCCTACCTGCAGCACGAATGGCGCTTGAATCAACGGGTGAGTTTTCACTATGGGGCCAGGGCCGTGTATTATGACCTGATCAACCGCTGGATGATTTCTCCGCGCGGGCAATTGCTGATCAAATTGAAAGAGAGCCGGGATGGCGAAACGCAAGCCCGACTTCGATTTGCCGGAGGGATGTATCAGCAGCCACCGTTTTATCGAGAGATGCGAAGATTTGACGGGAGCCTGAACCTCAACGTCAAACCCCAAAGTTCTGCTCACCTCATCACGGGTCTGGATTATCGTTTCTTTGCTTGGAATCGCCCCTTCCGTTTGTTTGTGGAAGGATACTATAAGCGCCTGTACAATTTGATTCCCTATGAGATCGAAAACATTCGCCTTCGCTACTACCCAGACAAAACTGCCGACGGGTACGCCTATGGGATTGACCTTCGATTGAATGGAGAATTCATCAAGGGGGTAGATTCCTGGGTCAGCATGGGACTGCTCAAAACCGAGGAAGATGTATTGGGCGACGAAATTGGCTACGTCCCCCGCCCGACGGATCAACGCTTCACTTTTGCGATGTATTTTCAGGATGAGCTGCCGATCAATCCTACCTATAAAGTGCACATCAGCTACATCTACGGGAGTGGAATGCGGTTTGGGCCGCCTCGAACTTTTGATCTACGGACTTCT
>JBCCCJ010001371.1:0-2035 GCA_039033615.1 Bacteroidota bacterium | reverse complement strand
TCCACCACGCAGCAAGACATCTGTTTAGTAGTCGATATTTTCCTACCGAATGGCTACACATTTTCTCAGATTTGAGCTAATTTTACCCTATGCACATCGCGGTTTTATCTGATCCGGGCAATTTCCACACCCAGAAGTGGGCCAAAGCCCTCCAGCGGGCGGGGGTTCAGGTGACCGTGTTCAGTTTTTTCGCGGCGCAGATCGAAGGCGTGCCTTGTGTGCATATTCCACCGACCTATACCCTCCAAGGCAAACTCACCTACGGCAGCTATCTCTACACCACCCAAGCGCTGCGGGAAGCGCTCATCGCCCATCAGGTGGACGTCGTGAATCCGATCAACATCACCCCCTTTGCGGTCTGGGCCACCCGGGCGGAGGTGAGGCCCATGGTCAGCATTGCGATGGGCGCAGACATTCTGGAATATGCCCCAAAAAACCAGACCCAAATTCCTGCAGACCGGGTATGGACCAGCAATTCGGTAGGAAAACAAGGCCCGATGCGCCAATTGCAACATCAGGTCAAATCCCGCATGTTCCGCAAGCAAGTCAAGCTCGCTCTCGATGCGGCAAGCCTGATCACGGCTGACAACCTGGAATTGATCCGAGCCATGAAACAGTGGTTTGGAGTACCCGTTGGCAAAATGCACCTCAATCGCTGGGGCCTGGAACCCGAATTGTTTGACATAACCGAAGCAGAGAAAAACAACCTCAGAAAGCGATTTGGGGTGCGAGACTGGCAGAAAGTCATCTTGAGTCCACGAGGGCTGAAACCCATCTATCAGGGCGACGTGGTGATGAAAGCCTTTGAATTGCTGGTGAAGCGCGGGATGCGAGGCGCCAAATTGATTCTCATGTCGGCGGGCTATGACGTTCCTCCCGAGTGGGATGCCAAGGCCCGACAGTTGCACGAGCAATTTGACAATTTTCATTATCAGGCTGATTTGCTCCCTCGGGAAGATATGTCGGCGCTTTGGCGAATCGTGGATGCCTTCATCTCGGTGCCTGTCTATGACGGCAATTCCAATGCCCTCAACGAGGGCCGATATGCAGGAGCGGTGCCCATCCTCAATCGAATTCCCGCCAATCTGGAGGTCGTCGAGCCGGAAACAGAGGGCATCTTCCTCGACTCGGTCACGCCGGAATTGATGGCGGATACCATCTTGGACCTATTGCCACAGTTGGAGGCCAAAAAAGCCTGCATGACTTCCCGCAATCGATCCTGGGTAGAAGCCAATGGATTGCTGGAACACAACATTGCTGACTTCATCCGAGATTGTGAGCGCGTCCTGCAAAAAGAAGGCGCCTGTTGGAAGCATGCCTGAGCCTACAGAATTCCCCAGAAAAGGAGTTGTGATTTGATGGGCGATGTACTAGATTCGGACTTTTCTCAGAAAGATTAGCCCTTTTTTCCCCTTTCTGGTTGTCAAATTTTTATTAAGAAGATACATGACGTTCCCCGAGGATTTGTTGTACACCAAGGATCACGAATGGATCCGCGTTGAAGGCGATCAAGCTACCGTAGGCATCACGGAATTTGCCCAAAACGAATTGGGTGATATTGTATATGTAGAAATTGAGACGCTAGACCAAAGCATTGAACGCAACGAAGTCTTTGGTACCGTCGAGGCAGTAAAAACGGTTTCTGATTTGTACATGCCCATCACTGGAACCGTCGTCGAAATCAACGAAGGCCTGGCCGATGAACCAGAGGTTGTGAATAGCGATCCATACGGTGCAGGCTGGATGATCAAAATCAAATTGGAAGAAGCGGTTGACGCTGCCGAATTGCTCAGCTCAGCTGACTATACGGCCCAGGTCGGCGGCTGATCCCACAGGAACTGGCACATACAGGATCTGGCGTCCTGACGGAACATGCTTTGTTTTATCTTGCGAATGGGCAGGAAAGTAGCGATTGAGCTGATCTTTCCCGCCCTCCATCCGTTTATGAGGATATGAAACACATTTGGATCTTTTTGGTGGCCCTGCTCAGTATGGGGTGGCTCGTCGCTCAGCCCAAGGCAGAGTTGGAATTGGC
>JBCCCJ010001370.1:0-2036 GCA_039033615.1 Bacteroidota bacterium | reverse complement strand
TAAAAGCACCACCAATCGTCTGGCGGTACAACCAGAAACCTTGATCCAATTTCGGGAAAGCTTCCTACAGGTGTATCAGGATTGGTTGGGCTTGAAGACGGAAGAAGAAAGTGGTTCGGAATCCACCGACACGGTCAATGGCTTGATGAGTTTGCTGACGGAGATTCGGACGCAGGCCCGCAAAGACAAGAACTGGGCAGTATCGGACCAAATCCGCGATCAATTGGGGTCGCTGGGCATCAAATTGGAGGATACGTCGCAAGGAACCGATTGGTACTATGAAAACTAAGTCTGGATGGCTGCTGACATTGTTGGCCATGGCTTGGTTGGCGGTGGCTTGCGGAGACAGTGCCCCCACTACGCAATCCCCTACCCTGCCGGAGATCAAGGTTCCGGCGGCGGTGGGGGATTCGGCATATGCCTTTGTGGTCAAGCAGGTGGAATTTGGTCCTCGGGTCCCCAATACTGAACCCCATACGGCCTGTGCAGACTGGATGGTCCAGAAATTGGCCTCCTACGGAGCTGAGGTTCAGGTGCAGAAAGCCACGCTACAAGCCTTTGACGGCAGTCCGGTGAATGCCCGTAACATCATCGCCAGATTCGAGCCAAAGAAACCCAAACGAGTTCTCTTGTCAGCCCATTGGGATACCCGCCCCATCGCCGACCAGGATACAGTTCGACGGGATGAACCCATTCCTGGGGCCAATGATGGGGGCAGTGGGGTCGCGGTACTCTTGGAAATGGCTCGGGTGATGCAAGCCCATCGCCCCAATGTAGGCATCGACATCATTTTCTGGGATGCCGAAGACAATGGCAGATCTGAGGTTCCCAATTCGTATTGCCTGGGCACCCAGCATTGGGCCAGAAATCCCCATACCGCGAACTACCGACCGATCTATGGCATCAATCTCGATATGGTGGGAGCCCCCAATGCTTATTTCCCACAAGAGGCTACTTCTCTCAAATACGCCCCCGAAGTGCTGAAAGACGTCTGGCAAACCGCCCGCAGATTGGGTCATGACCGCTACTTCAAAACTCACCGCTCCGCAGCGATCACCGATGATCACCTCTACGTCAACGAAATCGCCCGCATCCCCATGATCAACATCATCGATCAACCGAATGGAGAAGGCTTTTTTGAGCATTGGCATACTCATCAGGATGATCTGGATGCTGTCTCCCCCCGAACCTTGCACGCAGTTGCGGAGACTTTGTTGGAGGTGGTGTATCGGGAGTGAGGGGTGTGTCAGATGTCACAAATTCCCTGGTGATGTTGGGATATGTGGCAGTCGCTCCGCGCCTGCTCCCAACGCTTCTCTCTTCGCTTTGCTACCGAAATGCCATCCCTCCGGGCTGCGATTATCTATTGACATGGACTTGTGGGGAGCGCCTGTGCTGAGCGATAGCCTAAGTATGCCGAACCAACTCTCAAACAAACGAAGCGCAGAGCGATTCGCAGTTTGGTAGAAACAGATGCCTCACAGAAAAAAGCAGGCGCATCGCGACTGACATTTCCTGGGATATGCTTTTTCTGGTGCCATCTGACGTGTACCCCAAGGTAAAAGCATCTACGACATTTCGTAGCATCCTGCTGGACAAATCCGAATCATCCATTACATGGGCGTACCTACGGCACGCCAAGCCCTCGGGTTTGGTGGCATAAACTACCCATACTTCGGTCCCTACAGGACCACAGTCTGCGACAATGAACCCTTGGTATTACCAAGCGTCCCGTGGGGACGAATAGGTAGGTAGAAATGGCTACCGATCCTCGGGTCAGGCGTGCCGTAGGTACGCCCATCTGAAGGGTTCTTTTATTACAATCCCTGGAATATCACACGCATGGAGATGCTTTCGCCCCCTGCATCCCCCTTAAGATCTCTTGCCTTTCATCCATCCTGTGGCTTTTTCGTATATTTAGACATGAGCCGACAAATTCTTCAACAGACGTTTCTGCTCTCCTCGCAGGAACAGTTGGCACACCACTGGACAAAAGTCCTCTAGTCCCTTCTTGGCGCAAGCCTTCACGAGTCAGG
>JBCCCJ010001369.1:0-2049 GCA_039033615.1 Bacteroidota bacterium | reverse complement strand
CCCGAGGTGCTGGGGCGGCCAGTGGATTGCATGGGGCTTCGGCGGTTTTTTGCCTACTTTTTTGCCGACAAAAAAGTAGGTCCCGCTGAAGGCGACCCCCAGCTAGGATAATGCAAACAAATGGGAGGTAGGGGATGTACAGTGGGCCTTATGAGCAAAGGTGCCTACAACCTCCGCCCCAACTTCGGCACCATTTCCGCTTTCCAAGTGGCGAAACTCCCATCCAAAATCCGACGTCTGGCTTCTCCGACTAGCCAGAGGAAAAAATGCAGATTGTGAACACTGGTGATGGTGAGGGCGAGATACTCCTGCGCTTTGAATAAATGCCGGAGATAGGCTTTGGAATAGTATTGATCGATCTCCAGATCGCTGTCTGGGTCGATAGGCGTAAAATCTCGCTCGTATTTTTTGTTCTTGAGGTTGCGAATGCCTTCGCGGGTGTAGATCAAGCCGTGGCGGGCATTTCGGGTGGGAAGCACGCAGTCAAACATATCCACCCCCAGGGCGATACATTCCAGCAAATTGACCGGAGTGCCGACGCCCATGAGATAGCGAGGTTTGTCGGTAGGCAAAATGCGGCAGGAGAGATCCGTCAATTCGTACATGATCTCGGCCGGTTCGCCTACCGAGAGGCCTCCAATGGCATTGCCGGGGAGGTCTAGGCCGGCGATGTATTCCGTCGATTGGGTGCGCAAGTCTTTGAAGGAACTCCCCTGGATGATGGGAAAGAGCGCTTGCGAATGCCCATATAAAGGAGGCTGTTCCAACCAATGCTGTTTACAGCGCTCCGCCCAGCGATGAGTCAGGTGCATGGAATTCTCCGCATAGGCCCGCTCGCTAGGGTAGGGGGGGCATTCATCCAACACCATCATGATGTCTGAGCCAATGGATCGCTGGATGTCCACCACAAACTCTGGCGTGAACAAGTGCTTGGAACCGTTGATGTGATTGGTGAAGGTAACGCCTTCTTCTTTGATCTTGCGATTGGCAGCCAAACTATACACCTGATAGCCGCCGCTGTCTGTCAAAAGAGGGCGATCCCAATGGATGAAGCGATGATGCCCACCCGCCGCCTCCAGCACTTCGGTTCCTGGCCGCAAGAACAAATGGTAGGTGTTCCCGAGGATGATCTGCGCGTTGATGCCCTCGGTCAAATGCTGTTGCGAAACGGCCTTCACACTGCCCACCGTTCCCACGGGCATGAAGATGGGGGTCTGAATGTCCCCATGATCGGTCTGGATGGTTCCAGCCCGAGCGGAGGAGTGAGGATCGGTATGGGCTAACTGAAATTGCATGGGGCTGCGAAGGTAGTAAATTTGCAGGCGAGATGATACGCCTATGACTGCCCCCTTGATTGAAATCGCCGGACAACATCTTCGCCTCTTGCCTCAGAAAGCCATTTTCTGGGAAGAGCAGGAAATGCTCCTTGTGGCAGATCTACATCTGGGGAAAGCCACCCATTTTCGCCGCCACGGCATCCCCATCTCTCCGCAGGTCTTGGAGACAGACTTGCAGCGTCTGGAGGATCTCATCCTGAATTGGCCTGTTCAGCACCTGATGTTGTTGGGAGATTTGTTTCACAGCCACTACAATGCGGAGTGCGAGGTCTTTGGAGAATGGCTGCAACAAATCGGTCTGGCCTGTTCCCTGGTGCATGGAAACCATGACCTGCTGGAGCCCTCCATCTACACCGGTTGGGGGATGCAGCTATTGGGGGAGGATCATCCCCTGCATCCCTTTTGGTTGACTCACGAGCCCAAGTCGAAGTTCCAAGCAAACGAATATGTGCTGTGCGGGCACCTCCATCCGGGGGTTCGTCTGGTGGGGAAAGGCCGTCAAAGCCTGCGCTTGCCATGTTTTTGGGTCGGTCAACAGCAATTGGTGTTACCAGCTTTTGGGCGATTCACCGGACTGGCCATTGTTCAACCCAAGGAAGAAGACCGGATGTTTGCCATCGCCGAAGGAAAGGTACTGGAAGTGAGTTGAGGAAAGGGGGGAATTGTTGTAAGTTCATGGGGAGTCGATTCAGCTTGCGATCGCGCTCGTCGT
>JBCCCJ010001368.1:0-2050 GCA_039033615.1 Bacteroidota bacterium | reverse complement strand
TGGTCAGTGTGATTCATAACCGGGACATCCAGACCGTTTCGGCCATGCAGGGGGTGAAGATGATCAATCATTTGTACACCATCATCTTTAAGTCTTCCAATGTCTGTAGCTCCTTCTCCTACGGCAGAAATTCCTATGATCACGAGGAAGGCACCCTGGTCTTCACGGCTCCGGGTCAGGTGATGAAATTTGACAATGATGCGGGCGAGGAAGAGATTGATTCCGAAGGCTGGTCCCTGGTATTCCATCCGGATGTTTTCAGGAAGTCGGCTTTGGCTGAGAAGATGAATGCGTACTCCTTTTTTCATTATGACTCCAATGAAGCCCTCCACATTTCGGACACCGAGCGGATCGCCATCGAGGACTTATTGAACAAAATCATTCAGGAATACAGTCAGCCGCTGGATCGGCACAGTCAACACCTGATCGTCTCGAACATTGAATTGTTTCTGGATTATTGCTTGCGATTTTACGATCGACAATTCTTCTCCAGAACCTATCTGAACAGCGATATCATGTCGAAATTTGAGCGTTTCCTTCTCAATTATTTCGAGTCTGATCGAGCCACCCAACAGGGCATTCCCAGTGTCGATTATTGCGCCAAGCAACTGAATTTTTCTCCCAATTATCTGAGCGATGTGCTGAAGAAAGAAACGGGCAAAACTGCCCTGGAGCATATTCACTTCTTCCTGATTGAACGAGCCAAAAACAGCCTTCTCAATTCCTCAGACACCATCAGCGGCATTGCCTACTCGCTGGGATTTGAGTTTCCCCAACGATTCAGCAACCTATTCAAATCCAAAACTGGCATGAGCCCGAAGGAATACCGATATTCGAATTGAATCTATCGGTATGCTATGAAACGTCGATCATTCATCAAGGGAACTACAACCGCTGTGGCAGGTCTGGGCCTTACCACACATGCTCATGCAAGCACCAATCGTAGGAGACGCAAGAAGCCGATAAAGCTGTGCGTTACGGTCGATCAAGAAAAGGTGGGGGTGTACGCTCCCGCAATTCAAGAGCCCATCAAGGTGGTTCACATCGCCGATACTCATCTGTTTCGGGATGATGAGCGGGGAACTCCCTATCAGGCCTACAGCAATCGGATGGCCAAGGCCTATAACCAAACCACGCATTTCCAAACCCAGGCCCCCACCCACCCGGAGGAAGCCTTTGGGCAAGCGTTGGCATTTGCCAAAGAGGCAGAAGCAGATGTGATCACCTTGGTTGGGGATATTTTCAGCTTTCCCTCTGAAGCGGCGATAGAGTGGGTGCAATCAAAATTAAAGGAGGTCGGCATTCCCTACATCTATACCGCAGGGAACCACGATTGGCACTATGAAGGGATGGAGGGCACGCTAGAGTTCTTGCGAGATACGTGGATCGAGAAACGACTATTGCCGTTGTACCAAGGGAACCCTCCCTTGATGGCCGCCTATGACGTCAAAGGAGTTCGTTTTCTGGCCATCGACAATTCTACCTACCAGATCAACGAGGCACAACTGGCCTTTTTTCAGGAACAAGTTGCCAGTGGAATGCCGCTGGTGTTGTTGGTGCATATCCCCCTATACGCTCCCGGGAAAAGCATCTCTTTTGGTTGTGGAAATCCCAATTGGGGCGCAGCCACAGATCGCAATTTCAGCTTGGAACGACGACCGAAATGGCCGGAGGAGGGGCACAGCAAGACCACCTTTCAATTCCATCAGGCAGTATTCAATGCGCCCAATTTGCTGGGCATCTTTGCGGGACACATCCACCGCAATTCCGTGGAAATGATCAAGGGAAAGCTTCAAATCGTCTCCGATGACAACGCCAGTGGGGGCTATCTGGATATCAACCTCTTGCCGCTAAATGAACAAGATGAGAAGTTGATTTTCTGAGTGATAGCAGAAGGCTGGGGCGGTCGGAATGAAGTACGTAGCCAGCTAAAACGTCAACTTTTTTCGTAGGATACAGGTACACGCTCATATTCTAATCATATTTCTAGGAAACATCACTCCATAGCTAATGGATACGTTTTTCACCTTGGCGTACCTACGGCACGCCT
>JBCCCJ010001367.1:0-2053 GCA_039033615.1 Bacteroidota bacterium | reverse complement strand
CGAGAAGAGCAATTGGCGAGTTTTCCAGGGAGACCTCCACTGATGGTAGAACTCTTCTTCTGAACCGCCTCTCGGGCCTTCTTGGCCGCATGGCGAGCCTCAGCAGCTAACAACACCTTAGAGATGATGCGCTTGGCGATATCAGGATTTTCTTCCAGGTAGTAAGACAACTGCTTGCCCACAATGGATTCGACGATTCCGGAAACTTCAGAGTTCCCCAATTTTGTCTTGGTCTGCCCTTCAAATTGTGGCTCAGGTACTTTGACCGAGATGATACAGGTCAAGCCTTCCCGGAAGTCATCGCCCGTGATGTTGAACTTGACCTTCTTCAACAAGCCCTCTGCGTCGGCATAGTTCTTCAGAGTTCTCGTCAGCGCTTTTTTGAAGCCAGAAACGTGCGTACCTCCTTCGTGGGTATTGATGTTGTTGACGTAGGAGTGAATGTTCTCCTTGAAAGACATATTGTATTGGATGGCCAACTCCACGGGGGTGGTTTCCTCTTTGTCGACACCATGCACATAGATCGGAGGATCGTGCAACGGCTGACGAGCAGAATCCAGATAGCGAACGAACTCGGTCAGGCCCCCTTCTGAATAATACACTTCCGTCAGGAATTCATTTCCGGTCTTTTCCTGCTCGTTTTTGTTTAGCTTTTCCCGGCGGTCGATCAGGATGATGCGCACCCCCCGGTTCAAATAGGCCAATTCCCGCAAGCGAGAAGCCAGGGTGTCGAATTTGTATTCGGAAACGGTGAAGATGGTGTCATCTGGCCAAAAGCGGGTTTCGGTTCCAGAATCTTCGGCGTCTCCTACGATGCTAACGGGCGTAACGGCTACTCCTTTTTCATACTTCTGCAGGTGATCTTTGCCGTCCCGGTGAACGTTTACCTCACATTTGCTGGAGAGAGCGTTCACACAAGAGACCCCCACCCCGTGGAGACCCCCAGAGACTTTATAGGTGCTTTTGTCAAATTTTCCTCCAGCACCGAGTCGAGTCATCACCAATTCCAGGGCGGACAGTTTCTCCTTTTCGTGCATCCCTACTGGAATCCCCCGTCCGTCGTCCTTGACGGAGATGGAATTGTCCTCGTGGATGATCACAGAGATGTTTTGAGCATAGCCAGCCATGGCCTCGTCAATGGAGTTATCCACAACCTCATAGACCAAATGGTGCAGGCCTCTCTCGCCTACGTCGCCGATGTACATGGCTGGACGCTTGCGCACGTGTTCAATCCCTTCCAGCACCTGAATGTTGTCCGCCGAATAGTCGTGCGGCTGTTGTTCCATTTCGCTCATTGTCAAGATGTTATGAAAGTCATGTGAAACTATTGTTCAACCCTTAAAAATAAGAAAAAAGTAGGGCAATTCATAGTTTTTGACCGGGAAAATGAGCTTATTTTTCCACACAAATCCACCCGATAAAAAGCTGATCCTGAAATACTTGAATACAGATAAATGCATGGACATTCCAGTGGGGGGAATACTTGAAGAAAACCAATCGAGAGGCAGAGGGTTTGCCTGCCGTTTTGGCGTCAATTGGGATGAAAAAGATATCAACGAAAAGCCCCTTTCTTGGCAGAAGAAAGGGGAGGGAAAAGAGGTTGTAATAAGAGGGGAATCAGGAAGCCTCCAGCGCCTCGGCCAATGCTTCGGTCATTTCCATGTTGTGGAAGACCGCCTGCACGTCATCGTCGTCCTCGATGACGTCAATGAGCTTCATCACCGAACGAGCCCGCTCTACATCCAGATCGACCGTAGTCGAGGGAATGCGCTCCAATGAACTCTCGGCGTCGATGTTCAATTCCTCTATTTTGGCGTTGAGACTGCCGTAATCTTCGAAGGCACAGGTCGCGATGAAGTTGTCTTCTTCCCGTTCGATATCTTCCAGCCCACCATCGAGCAATTCCATCGTGATTTCTTCCTCATCCAGTTCGCCTACCGGGAAAATGAAAATTCCCTTGCGGGTGAACATATAATCTACCGAGCCACTTTTGCCTAGGCTGCCACCGTATTTATTGAAATAGGAGCGGACGTTGGCGACCGTCCGATTGTTG
>JBCCCJ010001366.1:0-2055 GCA_039033615.1 Bacteroidota bacterium | reverse complement strand
GTGTTGTGACCAGGCCGCCGAGGGCGCCGCATCGGACGGCCTTCTTGGTCCACAAATTCTCCCAAGTCAGGATGGAAGTAGGCGGAAACCGCTTTGGAGCGAGTCTGAAAATAAATGGCCTGCAATTCTTCTATGCCGACCAAATCTCCATCTGCGTAGCGAGCCTGATACACCAGTTTAAAGCGATCTCCGGGATTCAGATGGTACAGATCAATGGACCATTTCAAGGCTTCCTCCATTTTTCCGATCAATTCATGGCGCAAGCCTTTGTCTAAGACCGCCTCCCATAATACCGAATCAATGATGCCACCCGCGCTTTCTAATCGTAGCTCGACCTCTCTTTTGATGTGTTGGACCGAAAGGCTGTCTCTCAAATCCAAGAGGTGATATTCATAGGGCGTAGGTTCATAAATCAGAGCCTGGGTTTCTCCTGATTCCATGGCCGTCAAGACGGTCATCCTGGCCCCTTCTTCCAATCTATCCGGGTTGAAATGGTTCTGCGCTTTCTGCGTCACCTTCGGAATCTGACTGAGAGGAACGGCATGGGAAACCAGAATATCATCCAGGGTTTGATTCGAAAGGATGATGTCCTGTCGGATCTGAAAGGAATCCAGGGGAATTCCGTAGCGATAATATCTGTCGGGCTCGCTTGGTTTCTCCTTTGTCCCCCACCAAACCAATCCCCCCACGAGCAAAATGACCCCCAAGGCAATTCCGCCGATCAGCACGGCTCTGCGGAGTTGCTGGTATTGTTGACGGAAATTGACAGGTTCCTCAGATGGTTGTTGGTTATTTGAGGAAGAATTTCGACCAATTGTTACTCGCTGTCTCTGCTCTTCTCCCATAGTCCGAGCGTCCCGCTCTTCTTTGGGAGAAGGAGGGGGTTCTCTTCTTGGGGTAATTTTGATCTTTTTGCCCTTCTTCGCCATAGAATGGATTTGTTACCAAATTGGCTAAGTGCTACCCTACGATCAGATCGTTGTTAGCTTCAACTCTCTCAAATATTGATTGTGTTCTTCGGTCTTCGCTTGGATGCGTTGGTCAATGGATGCCAAGCGTTGATGCACCTCCCCTAAGTCGATTTTCACTTCATCTTCTGCCGTACTCACATACCTGGTAATATTGAGGTTGTAGCTATTCTTCTCGATCTCCTTCATGGTGACGTTGCGGGAATAGCGCTCTACCTCTTTGCGATATTGGTACGTATTTACAATATCCTGGATGTTGTTTTTGTTCAGAGCGTTCTGGCGTTTGCCTTTTACAAAACGTTCACTAGCGTTGATGAATAGGACGTCGTCCTCCTTCTTACACTTCTTGAGTACCAAGATACAAACCGGAATACCAGTAGAGTAAAATAAATTGGCGGGCAAGCCGATCACGGTGTCAATATGGTTGTCTTGGAGCAGTTTGGTACGAATGCGCTCTTCCGCTCCGCCGCGAAATAAGACCCCATGGGGCAAGATGATGGCCATGGTCCCATCCTGACTCAAGAAATGAAAGCCGTGTAGCAAGAAGGCAAAATCTGCCGCTGATTTGGGTGCCAAGCCATAACTCTTGAAACGAAAATCTTCTCCCATCGCTTCGTTGGGGGTCCACCGCAGGCTGAAAGGCGGATTGGCGACGATGGCGTCAAACTCTACTTTCCGGGCGGGGTTCCGCTCATTGAGGAGGTCCCACTGATTTTTAAGGGTGTCGCCGTGGTAGATCTCAAACTCGGTGTCTTTCATGCCGTGCAAGAGCATGTTCATCCGGGCGAGGTTGTAGGTGGTGACGTTGTTTTCCTGCCCGTAGATTTTGCCGACTGTACCGCCATGCTGTTTGATGCGTTTGCGCACATTGAGGAGCAGAGAGCCCGATCCACAGGCAAAATCCAATACCTTGTCCAACTTGCCTTTTTTGCCAGTAGTCGGATCCTGACTATCGAGGGTCACAATTTCTGAAAGAATGGTAGAAATCTGCTGGGGGGTATAAAATTCCCCTGCTTTCTTCCCAGAACCTGCCGCAAATTGACCAATCAGGTATTCATACGCATCTCCAAGCGTATCGGTATCGGTG
>JBCCCJ010001365.1:0-2058 GCA_039033615.1 Bacteroidota bacterium | reverse complement strand
GAGAAAACGCCAATTCCAGCATCCGATCGGACTCCAACCAAAATGCTGTTTCCAATTGATTGGAAGGCAAACTCAGGTAGTAATTGGTCACATCCGCCGAGGTGAAGGCGTTGTTCTGTCCACCGACTTTTTGTAATGGCGTATCGTAATGTGGAATGTGCTTGCTTCCTTCAAACATCAGATGCTCAAACAAATGAGCAAATCCAGTTCGGTGAGCTTCTTCATCTTTGGAACCAACCCGGTAGATGATGTCTACAACAACTTTGGGGATGGCGTGGTCTTCGTGCAGCACCACTTTGAGTCCATTACTCAAGGTGTGCACCTCATAGGCGATATTCAGCATAGTTGACTTCCTAACGGATCTCTAAGATACGGAAGTATTGGAGGATTACCCCTGCAAATGTTCCCAAAGTCGATCTTTGAGTTGGTTTAGGCCTTTTTGGGCAACAGAAGAAATGAAGAGGTGTGGCACATCTTCAAAGCTTTCGGAAATTTCAGCTTCTAACTCTTCGTCGATCATATCAGACTTGGTTAGGGCCAAAAAAGAGGGAATATAGACCAATTCAGGATTGTAGAGGGTCAGTTCGCGTTTCAAGATCTCATAGGCTTCGCGAGGATCATCCTCATCTACCGGCACCATGAACAGTAAAATACTGTTGCGTTCGATGTGGCGCAGAAAGTGGGTACCTAAGCCTTTTCCCGTGTGAGCACCTTCGATGATTCCGGGAATATCTGCCATCACAAAGGAGCGATCTGATCGATAGCGAACAATGCCCAGATTGGGGACCAGGGTAGTAAATGGATACGCACCAATCTTGGGTTTGGCTTCACTGAGGACCGAAAGTAAGGTCGATTTTCCAGCGTTGGGAAAGCCTACCAATCCGACATCAGCTAACACTTTTAATTCCAGGACAATTGTACGTTCCTGCACCATCCCTCCTTCACTTGCATATTCCGGCGCTTGCTGAGTAGGAGAGCGAAAGTGCCAATTGCCTTTGCCGCCGTGTCCACCTGGCAACAAGACCAGCTCTTCATCTTTCTCTATCACTTCCCCCAATATCTCTCCCGTTTCGGCATCTTTGGCAACGGTTCCCAAGGGAACATGCAAGAGTTCATCCTGCCCGCTCTTCCCCGTTTTTCGGGAACCACTCCCGTTCTGACCTGGTTCCGCCTTGATGTACTTGCGGTATTTCAAATCCAAGAGGGTCCACAATTGCGGATCTCCTTTGAGAATGATGCTGCCGCCTTTGCCACCATCTCCCCCATCAGGTCCGCCCTTGGGGTAGTATTTTTCCTTTCTCCAGGAAACTACCCCATTGCCACCTTTTCCACTGGTGCAATAGATTTTGACAAAATCGACAAACTGATTGCGCATGTAGGAGGCTTTCGCCTGTTTATTGGAAGGTTTTTAACAACCCCATAATCCGATCACTGATCTCGTTGATGGTTCCCAGCCCATTGACTTCATGCAATTTGCTCTGAGTCTGATAGTAGTCCGCTACGGGAAGAGTCTTTTCTTCGTATTCTTTGATTCGCTTGCGGATGGTTTCCTCATTGTCATCTGAGCGCCCACTGTTTTTTCCCCGTTCTACCAGACGATGTACCAATTCTTCTTCCGGTACACTCAAGCTGACCATCGCAGTGATACTCAGGCCATTCTTCTCCATGAGTTGATCTAGTGCTTCAGCCTGGGCAGTAGTGCGTGGAAACCCATCAAATATGAAGCCCTTCGCATCTGGATTCTGAGTCAATTGATTGTCAATCAAGGCAATCACAATTTCATCACTGACCAATTTACCAGCTGCAATGATGTCTTTCACCTCATTTCCCAAATCCGAACCCGAAGCCATCTCCGCCCGCAACATATTGCCAGTTGACAAATGGGCGAGGCCAAAAGCTTCGATGATTTTTTCAGACTGTGTGCCTTTACCAGCTCCGGGAGGGCCAAAGAGGACAAGATTCAACATAATGGTATCCTTACTAATGGGGGTAAAACAAATCGGTACCGAGTACCGATGGGGAACAAACTGCAAAATTACACAAATATCAGGGGGAAGG
>JBCCCJ010001364.1:0-2060 GCA_039033615.1 Bacteroidota bacterium | reverse complement strand
CCCAATCGGAAACCGGAAAACTTCCGAAGGAGTTCGTCATGGTTTCCGGTGAGGTAGTAGACCGGTACATCACGAGCCGCAATTTTGACAATTTCCTTAAGCACCTGCATGTGAGGGCGGGGCCAATATCGCTTGCTGAACTGCCAGATGTCGATGATATCTCCATTGAGAATCAGCGTTTCCGGCTGCACGCTTTTGAGGTACTGGACCAATTCTTCTGCCTGACAACCGTAGGTGCCTAAGTGAAGATCTGAAAGAACCAGGATGTCAACCTTCCGTTTGCTCATGAGTAAGAGACTTGAATAAGGACTGAGAGCAAACCAACACCTTTGATATTAGCTATATGTTAGGCGGGAGAAAAATTCCAACTATTTTGGAGAAGGTTTTGCCAAAATCTAACTTACAACCACCTTGCTATCAGGGGCTTCCTCCGCTTATTATTCCTCCTATGTCTCGTATATTCCCATTTTTGCTGATCTGCTTTCTAGCATCTTGCACCCATTCTCCCAGTGATTCAGTCCCAGTTGCCCCCCCAAAACCCAACATCATTTATGTCCTCGCAGATGATCTGGGCTATGGAGATCTCAGTTGTTACCAAGCAGGGGGGAAGATCAGCACGCCCCACCTCGATCGTCTGGCCAGCCAAGGCATGCTGGCCACCAATGCACATGCTCCAGCCTCTATCTGTACCCCCACTCGATATGGGGTGCTCACCGGGAGGTATAGTTGGCGCAGTCGCATGAAACAAGGCGTGGTATGGAGTTACGGTCCGGCCATTTTGGAACCTCAGCGCACGACCTTGCCAGAATTCTTGCAGCAAGCGGGGTATCACACGGCCTGCATCGGAAAATGGCACCTGGGACTGGATTGGGCCAGAAAAGGGGAAGCAGCCCCCACAGGCCAACAACTTAGTGGTTTGTACACCAAAGCCGAAGAATTGAGTGAAGAGCAAGTAGATCTTTCACAACCGATCACTGATGGGCCACCTCAGCATGGCTTTGACTACTCCTTCATTTTGCCAGCTTCTTTGGACATTCCGCCTTACACCTTCGTGGAAAACAATCAATTGATCAGTCCTCCCACGGCTCATACGCCTGGCAATGATCTGAATACTGGCTATACCAAAGCCTTTTGGCGGGAAGGAGCTATGTCGCCAGATTTTGACTTCGAAGCGGTACTCCCCACCTTCATCGATCGCTCCATTAGCTACGTGGAAAAGCATGCCCAAAGTGAGCAGCCCTTTTTCCTCTATCTCCCTCTTCCCGCGCCTCATACGCCCTGGTTGCCCGTAGATTCCTTTGTCGATCATTCTCAGGCGGGCATGTATGGAGATTTTGTCAAAATGGTGGATGCAGAAGTAGGTAGACTCCTGAGCAGCCTAGAGGAAAGTGGGCAAGCAGGCGAAACCTTGATCATCTTCACCTCCGACAATGGCCCCTACTGGCGTCCCCAGCACATTGCCGAGACCGGGCATCGCGCTGCGGGATCGCTGAAAGGCATGAAAGGCGATATTTGGGAAGGGGGGCATCGAGTGCCCTTTCTGGCCAGTTGGCCAGGGCACATTCCCGCTGGCAGTCGATCCGATGCGCTCATGAGTCTCACGGATGCCTTTGCTAGCATTGCGGCGATCCTGGAGGGAGTCCCTCCTGCGAACGAAGCAGGAGACAGCTTCAACCAATGGCCCCAGTGGGTGGGAGATGCCAGTGCCCCTGAACGCCCCAATATGGTGCATCATTCCAGCAGAAATTTCTTCGCCCTTCGCTCCGGCCCCTGGAAATACATTCCGCATGCAGGGTCCGGCGGTTTTACCCCGCCAGAAGATTCCCCAGTCGATTCGCTCTCCGGTCAACTCTATCAATTGGGGCAGGATCTGAGCGAACAGCAAAACCTCTGGGGCACTGAACTAGAACTGCAGTCCCAGTTTCAACAAGCCCTCGACTCGGTGATTGGCAATTCCTTAGATAGTTGGTAAGCCATCATCCTTAGTGAGACTTGAAAAATAACTTCCTCTTTTCGCGTAGATATTTCTTTCCAGGTCAAGGAAGAAAAACCGAGCTTGG
>JBCCCJ010001363.1:0-2071 GCA_039033615.1 Bacteroidota bacterium | reverse complement strand
TTGGAAACCACCCGGGCCTGGGATCACGCGCTGGAACCAATCTGGTCTCGCTACCCTTACCAGAAGCGGATTCCCAAGGAGAATTTTTTTGGAATCATGGTCCTAAGCAAATGGCCCTTGGAGAATGTTCAGGTCCATCAATTGGTGGAGGCAGATGTTCCCCTCATCACCGCTCGATTGAGAAAGCAAGCGCGCACCCTCAACCTGCTGGCCTTGCATGTACCTTCTCCTCCCTTGACGCAGGAGATCCTCTGGAGAAACGAAATCTTCCGGAAACTGCCCGCCCTCAAAGAGAAATTGGGGAGTGATCCCTTTTTGCTCATGGGAGACATCAACGCCACGCCATATGCCATCCAATTTCAGCAGCTTCTCCAGGAAATGAACCTCCACGACTCTCGACAAGGTTTTGGCCCACAAGGAACCTGGAAAGCACGCTTGGGATGGTTTGGGATTCCCTTGGATCACGCCCTACAAAGCGGGGACATTCGCGTTGAGCAACGGCTCGTAGGTCCTTACCTCGGTTCGGATCATCGGCCTATTGAACTCCAGATCGCTTGGTAAAGATCAGGACTCTGCCTCCATTTCCGCCACCATTTGGCTGACTTTGACCTTGAGTTGCTTTTTGTAGACTTCCAACTTGTCAGCGACTTGGGCATCACTACTGCCGATGATCTGGGCCGCCAGAATGCCTGCATTTTTTGCTCCGTTGAGCGCAACGGTTGCGACTGGCACCCCACCTGGCATTTGTAGGATAGACAAGACGGAATCCCAGCCATCTATGGAATTGGAAGACTTGACTGGGACTCCGATGACCGGCAAGGTAGTCAAAGAGGCCACCATGCCGGGCAGGTGAGCGGCTCCTCCCGCCCCTCCAATGATCACCTTGAGCCCTCGGGAGCGCGCAGTCTGCGCATATTCCACCATCCGAATGGGGGTACGGTGAGCCGAAACCACCGTGATTTCATACGGAATCTCAAATTTTGCCAACATATCTGCGGCGGCTTGCATGACCGGAAGGTCCGATTTGCTGCCCATAATGATGCCTACCATGAATGAAATGTGTTATTGATTTCCAATGCTCTGCAAAGCTAGGGAAGTGGCAGCAATTTTGGCGCATCAGGAAAAGACTTTGTTATTTCTGTACTATTGGCGTAATTTTTGAGAAATGCAATACTGCCAAAAGGAATCTGTTTTCGTTTTACCCTGACATAAGTCTGTCTCTATGTGTGGCATCGCCGGCGGCATTGCGCTAAAGGCTTCTGGATCATTGGACCGGACGACCATCCAACAGATGGGCGAATGTATCCGCCATCGCGGGCCAGATGAGGTTGGTTGGTTGACAGAGGGACCGATTGGATTGGTTCATCGTCGACTCTCGATCATTGATGTGGCGAGTGGAAAGCAACCTATGACTAGCGCAGATGGAAAAGTCAGTCTCATTTTCAACGGAGAGATTTACAATTATCTGGAACTGAGGCAGGAATTGGAGGGAGTGGGATGTCAGTTTCAAACCCAGTCTGATACCGAAGTCGTTCTTCAGGCGTATCAAAAATGGGGGACTACGTTTCAGCAGCGGTTAAATGGCATGTGGGCTCTGGCAATCTGGGATCGGGAACATCAGCAATTGCTGCTTTCTCGGGATCGCCTGGGCCAAAAACCCCTGTTTGTCTTTCAGGACAGACACCAACTCCTCTTTTCGTCAGAGATTCGGGCGTTTCGGATCGGCAGAGTCAGCCTTGAGCCCAATTTGGATTTGCTGGAACTGTATCTGTTTCTCGGGTACCTGCCTGCTCCTTACACGTTTTGGAAAGGGGTGATTTCTCTGAAGCCTGGGGAATATTGGCTGATCCGAAGAGGTCGAATTTCTCAGCATCGACATTGGGAATTGCCTACCCTGGTAGAAGGAGACATGAGCCAAGATCAGCAAGGAGTCCAGGAGGCATTTCAGGCACATTTTGAAGATTCCATTCGGCTACGCATGCGTGCTGATGTTCCGTATGGCATGTTTTTGAGTGGAGGACTCGATTCTTCCGCCATTTTGGCCAAGATGACCAATATCAGTTCCCAGCAC